>JAAZFJ010000274.1 GCA_012511795.1 Syntrophomonadaceae bacterium | reverse complement strand
GACCGGATATTGGAGCTGGTACCAGGCAAAAGGGCCGTGGGGATAAAAAATATAAGTATCAATGAACCTTATTTCAACGGGCATTTTCCGGACAAACCGGTAATGCCTGGAGTTCTGATGATCGAAGCTATGGCCCAGGCTGGGGCTTGCGCACTCTTAAGTGATGAAAGATATAAAGGACACCTGGTTTATTTGGCCGGGGTCGATAAAATCAGATTCAAGCAGATGGCTGTACCTGGAGACTGTCTGTATATCACTGCTGAGTTGCTTACAGTCAAAGGGAGCATTGGCAAAGGCAAAGGTGAGATCAAATGTGACGGTAAATTGGTTTGCGGAGGTGAATTTCTCTTTGCTATTTCTTCGTAAACCGGCAAAGAATAATCTATATGTTTGAAAATGTATTGGGGAAAAAGAAATATATACCGCTTACTCCAAGTTCCAAGGCGGATCCTTCTGCTTTAAGCGGCAATCAAAAAACCTGCCCGGTATGTATCAGATTAAAATCCGGTCAGCAGTCTTTTGCAGCCGAAAGAGTCTGTCCGGCATGTAAATACCATTTTCCCATGAGTGCATGGGAAAGGATCGATCATTTAACCGACCCCCAAAGTTTTGAGGAACTGGACAAGGATCTGGTTTCCATAAACATCCTTGATTTTCCCGGTTATGATGAAAAGCTGAAAGCGGCAGCTAAGAATTCCGGCTTGAAGGAAGCAATTATTTGTGGCAAGGCAATGATCGGCGGATATCAAACCATTTTGGCTGTTATGGATTCCAGCTTTATGATGGGCAGTATGGGTTCAGTGGTAGGGGAAAAAGTCTGCCGGGCAGCAGAAAAAGCTATGGAATTAAGAATTCCGTTAATCATCATTACTGCATCAGGGGGAGCCCGAATGCAGGAAGGTATGATATCCCTGATGCAAATGGCAAAAACCAGTGCGGTTTTAAAGAAATTTCATCAATCCGGACTGCTTTATATTTCCATACTTACAAACCCTACCACCGGAGGGGTTTCAGCCAGTTTTGCATCTTTAGCTGATATTATTATCGCTGAACCAGGGGCACTGGTTGGATTTACAGGTCCCAGGGTTATTGCCCAGACAATGGGACAAAAACTGCCCGCTGGTTTTCAGTGTTCTGAATTCCTGCTGGAACATGGGCAGGCAGATCTTATTGCAGAACGGAGTGAATTAAAGCATATCCTTCAGTGTATTCTGAAACTTTATCAGGGAGGGAGCCATGCTTAAAAAGTATTTTGATTATGAAAATAATTACGAAAAACTACAGGACAAAATTAAAGAACTAAAAAAACTATCAGAGCAGCTGGATTATAATTTAGACGGGGAAATCGAAAAATTAGAAAGACAAATGGAAAATATTCGCCACAGCAAATACAGAAACTTGAGCCCCTGGGAAAAAGTACTTTTAAGCCGCCATCCTGAGCGTCCGGTGGTGAGAGAATATATAGATTTTCTTCTGGATGATTTTATAGAATTTCATGGGGACCGCTTATATGGTGATGATAAGGCTGTGATCGCCGGGGTCGGAAGTTTTGAAGGGCATGCTCTTACTGTATTAGCGCATCAGAAGGGAAAAGGTACCAATGAAAAAATCGCCCACCATTTTGGCATGCCTCATCCTGAAGGATACCGAAAGGTTGAACGGCTGTTGCTGCAGTCGGAAAAGTTTAAACGGCCGGTACTGAATTTAATCGATACCCCCGGTGCTTTTCCAGGTGTGGGAGCTGAAGAAAGAGGTCAGGCCAGTTCAATAGCCAGGGTGTTAATGACTTTAAGTGATCTTAAGGTACCAGTCATATCAATTGTTACAGGTGAAGGCGGCAGCGGTGGTGCATTGGCCCTGGGTGTTTGTGATCGCTTATTTATGCTGGCTAATTCTGTGTTTTCGGTAATATCTGCTGAAGCATGTGCCTCCATCATTTTTAAAGAGACTGAAAAAACTCAGGAGATGGCTGCAGCTCTGAAACTAACTGCACAGGATCTATTTGAACTGGGAATTGCTGATGGAATTATCCCGGAACCGGTGGGAGGAGCCCATTTGGATTTTGATGCAACTGCCCTTAATATTGCTGAATGTATAAGAAAAAATCTGCAGGAGCTTACAACAGTTGATATGAACCGGTTACTCACTGAACGCTACAATAAGATTAGGAGTATTGGCCAGTACACGGAAAGTATAAGTAACTTTTAACCTTTGAAAATAGTCATTGGAAATGACTGAATAATAATGGTTTGGAGGAGCAGGAATTGAAACTGCCTGAATTACGTATCGGGAATATAACCCCCAGATTTCCTATCATTCAGGGAGGTATGTCAGTAAGTGTATCTACTGCTCCACTTGCAGGAGCAGTTGCTAAAGCAGGAGGCATTGGTGTGATAGGAGCTACCGGAATCTCAACCGGAAAACTGACTGAAGAAATTCGCGAGGCCAGATCCCTTTCCGGTGGAGGAATCATTGGTGTAAACATTATGTTTGCAGCTCGGGATTTTGCAGAATTGGTGCAAACATCGATCCGGGAAGGTATTGATGTAATTTTTACCGGCGCAGGTTTTTCCAGGGATATTTTCCGCTGGGTCAAAGACAGCAGAACGGAAGTAGTACCCATTGTATCCTCTGCCCGGGCAGCCCGTCTGGCAGAGAGGAGCGGCGCCAAAGCAGTTGTAGCAGAAGGCAGTGAAGCAGGAGGACATCTGGGTACAGAACAATCTATAAAAGAAATACTGCCGGAGATCGTTAAGGAAGTAAAAATACCTGTAATTGCTGCTGGAGGCTTAATTGACGGTTATGATATGGCTGAAATGGTCAATTTAGGGGCTGGTGGAGTACAAATGGCCACCCGCTTTGTTTTAAGCGAGGAATGTACAGTTTCTTCCCATTACAAGCAGGCCTATCTTGCTGCCCGGGAAGAAGATGTAATCATAATTAAAAGTCCGGTTGGTATGCCCGGACAGGCCATAAGAAATAATTTCACCAAGCTTATTTACCAGGGTGAAGCCCCGAAACCAGATCATTGTGACGCCTGTCTGCGGGAGTGTTCCAGGGATTATTGCATTTTACAGGCTCTTAATAATGCCAAAAACGGTTTACTGGATGAAGGAATTATATTTGCTGGCAAAAATGTGGCAAAAATTAATAGTATTTTACCGGTAGAAGCAATTTTTAATAAAATACTGACAGAATATGCTACAGTTTAAAATTCTAAAAGATACCCATTTCTATGAATGCTGAACAATATTACATTGCCGGACTTTAATTAATTACCTGTTGGGAAAATAGATTCTGGATCCCTGGGAACAGAAAACCTTTCCCGGCAGGTTTTTCTACTAAGGCGTTTTTTGTTTACTGTTCAGTAATGCTGTTTACTGGTAAAATATATCAAAGTTATCGTCACAGAGAATATAAATAACAGGAGAAGCAAAGTGGAAAGATATATTTCAGAATATGTTGATTATCTGAACTATGAAAAAGGATTGTCAGCGAATACCAGGGCAGCATATCGACGGGATTTGGAAAAGCTCAAACTTTTTTTACAGGACAGTTATTCTATTGGTGATCCGGTTTTAATAAACAGAGAGCATATAATGGCTTTTCTGACCTGGCAGTTGGATAATGAAGCACAGTATTCATCAATTGCCCGCAGTTTATCCAGTATAAAAACCTTTTATAGATTTCTACTCCTGGAAGGTTATACTAAAAAGAATCCCACTGAAAATATCGAAACCCCTAAAATAAAGAGAAAACTGCCGGCAGTTCTTTCCATCGATGAAGTGGATAATCTGATGGAACAGCCCAAGATATCTACAAAGCTTGGAATCAGAGATCGGGCAATGCTGGAACTGTTATATGGCACAGGGGTCAGAGTATCAGAATTGCTGGATTTGCAGACTGAAGATATTAATACTACTGCGGGTTTCCTGCGTTGTATAGGGAAAGGACGCAAAGAAAGAATACTTCCGGTAAATCAGACCTCATTGTTTTGGATTCAAAATTACTTGGCCAAATCACGTAGTTTTCTTATTAAAAATCCCCTGGAAAGGACACTGTTTCTTAATGCCCGGGGAAATAGAATGAGCCGGCAGGGTTTTTTCAAAATACTGGCCGGGTATGCACAGAAGGCTCAGATTAACAAAGAGGTAACGCCACATACCATCAGGCATTCCTTTGCTACCCATTTGCTGGAAAACGGGGCTGACCTGCGCGCTGTCCAGGAAATGCTTGGACATGCTGATATATCTACTACTCAAATTTATACACATCTGACTAAGACACGATTAAGGGAAGTATTTCAAATGTATCATCCCCGGGCATAAAGAGAATAAAGAGAAGGTAAAGGAGATAAACATGAAGCGCAGAAGTATTTTGCTCATTTTGGATAGTTTGGGAGTAGGCTGCACAACGGATAGCTGCCTATATGGTGATGAAGGCAGTAATACCCTGACCAATATTGCTGCTGCTGTAGGCAGCCTTAATTTGCCTAATCTTCAACAATTAGGCCTGGGAAATATCGTAGATGTTAAAGGAGTTCCTTCTGTCCTAAATCCTCTTTCTTGCTTTGGCAAAATGAACGAGAAATCACCAGGGAAAGATACCACCACCGGTCACTGGGAGATGACCGGCATTATTCTGTCCCAGCCGTTCCCGGTTTATCCAAAGGGGTTTCCCCCGGATATCATTTCATCTTTTGAAGAGGCCATCGGCAGAAAAGCATTAGGTAATAAAACCGCCTCAGGTACAGTCATTATTGAAGAACTGGGCAGAGAACATATAAAAACCGGTTATCCCATTGTTTATACTTCAGCTGACAGTGTATTTCAAATAGCTGCTCATGAGGAGATTATTCCTTTGCAAGAGCTTTATGAGATGTGTAAAAAAGCACGTTCACTGTTAGTTGATGAACATGGGGTAGGAAGAGTTATTGCCCGTCCTTTTATCGGCAATCCAGGTACATTTAAGAGAACTGCCAACCGACATGATTTTTCCCTGGAACCGCCAATAAATTTACTTGATTTAATTATTGAAGCCAATCAAAAAGTAATTGGTGTTGGAAAAATCAAAGACATTTTTGCCGGAAGGGGAGTAAGTGATTCATATCCAACCGAAGGCAATGATGATGGTATTGATAAGATCCTTTCTATTATGGAGGAAGAGTTTAACGGCTTGATTTTTGCTAATTTGATTGATTTTGATCAGCTTTATGGACATAGGAATGATCCTGCCGGCTACGCATTGGCTCTGGAAAGATTTGATAGGCGGCTGCCGCAAATCATTGACCGGCTAGAGGATGATGACCTCTTTATCATAACTGCCGACCATGGCTGCGACCCTACTACTGATAGTACAGACCACTCCAGGGAATATGTTCCTCTTTTAGTCTTTGGAAAGAATTTTAAACAAGGAGTAAGTTTGGGAATAAGAGAAACCTTTGCTGATGTAGGAGCTACCATAGCAAATCACCTTAATATAAAAGATTACGATTTGGCCGGAAAAAGTTTTTATGCTGAATTGAGGGGTTAATAATGAATGCTGAAAGTATAATTAGACGCAAACGGGACGGACAGGAGCTAAGCCAAAGTGAGATTCAGGAACTGGTAAAAGGGATCAGCAATAACCAGATCCCGGATTATCAATTGGCAGCCTTTGCCATGGCGGTTTATTTTCAATCTATGAATACCAGGGAGATATCAGATTTAACAATGGCCATGGCTTATTCCGGAAAAGTAATGGATCTATCTGGCATTGCCGGTATAAAGGTTGACAAACACAGTACCGGAGGCGTAGGAGATAAAACTACACTGGTAGCGATGCCGCTGGCAGCTGCTGCAGGAGTACCGGTGGCCAAGATGTCCGGTCGCGGCCTGGGGCATACAGGAGGAACCATTGATAAGTTTGAGTCCATACCCGGGTTCCAGGTTGAAATGGAATACAGTGAGTTCATTGAGCAGGTAAATCTTATCAATGCTGCTATTGTATCGCAAACGGGTAATCTGGTGCCGGCTGATAAAAGGTTATATGCCATAAGAGATGTTACTGCTACCATCGAAAGTATCCCTTTAATAGCTTCCAGTATTATGAGCAAAAAAATTGCCTGTGGGGCCCAGGGGATTGTATTAGATGTGAAAGTAGGGCAGGGGGCATTTATGAAAAACCTGGATGAAGCTCAGCAATTAGCCCGGGCTATGGTCAATATAGGAAAAGAAACCGGCAGGCAGGCAGTGGCTTTGATAACTGATATGGAACAGCCTTTGGGCTATGCAATTGGCAATACCCTGGAAGTAATAGAAGCAATCGATACTTTACAGGGGAAAGGCCCTGACGATTTGGAACATCTGTCAGTGGAGATTGCTGCTTATATGGTGTTGCTGGGGAAAAAAGCGGCTTCTATTGAAGAAGCGCGGCAAAAAGTAAAAAGTGTTTTACAATCAGGCCAAGGTTTGCAAAAGTTCCTGGCTATCGCAGCTGCTCAACAGGGGAAGATCGATGTACAAAAACCTTTTTATGGTTTTGGGTCTGCTCCAGTATTAAAGGAAGTAACGGTTGATGAAAGCGGATATATAGCAGGAATAAATGCTCTGGGCATTGGAAAAGCGGCGATGCTGCTGGGTGCCGGAAGGGAAAAAATCGGGGCACCTATAGATTATTCAGTGGGTATAAAACTCCTTAACAAGCAAGGTGACTATGTAAAAAAGGGACAGGCAATAGCTCTTATCCACGCTGGTTATAAAAATCTCAAATTAGCTGAGGAATTGATCAGGAATTCGGTACAGGTTACTACCGAGAAGGTGAAAAAAACACCGTTGATTATTGATACAGTAGTATAGCTGAATCATTCTTTTCATGTTTCAAAGCACTCGTATAGGAGTGCTTTTTTGTTTGCCGTGAGCATATTGATTCAAGAATAGAATGTGAGCAAAATAGTACTTATCAGTTAAAGTGAATCCTGTCTTAAATACAGCATAATCGTTCCCTGAATAAAATATAATCTATAAATGATTTTATCAGGGAGGGGCAACTAAATGAAATTTCAGAATAAGGTTATCTATATGGTTCTGTTGGTTTTTATTGCTGTTTGCATCGCTCCGCTCAATGTTCAGGCAGAGGAGCTAAATGATGTAACTGCTGATGCCTATGTACTTATGGATGCTGACTCAGGTCAGGTCTTACTTTCTAAAAACGAACATAAACAACTGGCTCCTGCCAGTATGACCAAGTTAATGACATTAATTCTGGCTACAGAAGCTTTAGAAGAGGGCAGAGCTGATTTAAAAGACAAAGTCACTGCCAGTGAAAATGCCTGGAAATTGGGCGGATCACAGATTTATCTGGAACCAGGCGAAGTAATGACATATGAAGACATGTTGATAGCTATTGCAGTTGGTTCTGCCAATGATGCTTGTGTAGCAGTAGCCGAACATCTGGACGGGACTCATGAAACGTTTGTGGAGAATATGAATCGGAGAGCCCGCATGTTGGGACTCAAAAATACTAATTTTATTAATTCTTATGGGCTTCCAGCCGAAAAACACTATACCAGTGCCTACGATATGGCAGTAATGGGACGTTATGCTCTAAATTTCACTAAAGTTTTGGAATATAGTGCAATCAAAGAATATAAACTGCGCCAAGGTGAATTTGTATTATATAATACAAACAAACTCTTATGGTGGTACGAAGGTGCAGACGGGTTTAAAACAGGCTGGACCAATGAAGCAAAATATTGTTTAGCTTCCACTGCCAAACGGGATGGTTTAAGACTTATTGGCGTAGTAATGGGGTGTCCCGAACCCCGGGGGAATTTCAGAGACTCAATGAAATTATTAAATTATGGCTTTGCCAAATATGCTTATAAATCTTTTTACAGTAAGGATAGTATATGCGGTACAGTAAAAGTAGGTAAGGGTACCCAGGAAATCGTAGAGGTCAAAGCTGAAGAAGATATAGGTTCCATCTCTCTCAAAGGAAAGGAAAAAGGAATCACTATTACAAAGAATCTGCTTCCCTATGTTAATGCACCGGTTAAGGAAGACCAAAAGCTTGGGACTATCAGAGTCTTTCGGGATGGTGAATTATTCAAAGAAGTCAATATGCTGGCAGTAGAAGATGTACCCAGATCAGGTTTGATTAAGGGAATATTGAAAATGCTTGCCGAAACTTATCTATTATAAATGGAATTTAGTGGAAGGAAATCCTCCTTGCTGAGCGAATTCTATTAGAGGAGAACAGGAGGAGGAAATCATATTGGATATTGAGCTGAAGCTGATCAGAAACACTTTGATAATAAGGCTTAAAGGCGAGTTTGACATGCTGAAGGCTGAAAAGATACGCCGGCAGATCGATGAAAGACTGCAGGACGATCAGGTGCGCAATTTGGTTTTTAATTTAGAAAAGGTCTCCTTTGTAGACAGTTCTGGTTTAGGTGTAATCATTGGACGTTATAAGAAAGTCAAGGAAAAGGACGGCAATATGTATATCGTTGGAGCCCAGCCAGTGGTGAAAAAAATACTTGTTCTATCAGGGATCAATAAACTGGTGCCGCTTTTTAAGAACGAGCAGGAAATAATGAAAGTATAAAAGGAGGTGAGACCAGCACCAGGCTGGTACAAGTATGGGGATTAAAAACTATGTTCATTTTGAGTTTAGCAGCTTGCCGGAAAATGTATCATTTGCCCGGGCGTGTGTAGGAGCATTCGCCTCACAATTGGATTATACCCTGGATGATATAGAGGAAATAAAACTGGTTGTATCCGAAGCGGTATCAAATTCTATAATTCATGGTTATGACAATAAAACCAATCAGAAGATCGAAATTACCGTTACCATCAATGAAGATCGATCATTAGAAATCATTATAAAAGACTATGGCAAGGGAATTGAAAATATAGAAAAAGCTATGGAAGCCACCTATTCAAGCGATCCCTCCAGAATGGGTTTAGGATTTACCTTTATGAAGTCATTTACTGATGAAATGGATATCTTAAGCAAACCCGGCGAAGGGACATGTGTGAGGCTTAAGAGAAACTTTACTAATGAGCAAAAAGAAGCTTTTTCATAAATAGGAGGTTACATATGGCCTCTCAAAAAAATTCTTATAAAAATAATAATAATCTGTTACGTAAAGCGCAGCAAGGGGATAAAAAAGCGAAAGACCAGGTTTACGAGGCTAACATTGGTTTGATTTACATGGTCATGGAACGTTTTAAGAATACAGCTTATGAGTATGAAGACCTTTTTCAAATTGGTTCTATAGGACTCATAAAAGCCATTGATAAATTTGATTTTAATTACAATGTAAGGTTTTCAACTTATGCAGTACCAATGATTATTGGAGAGATTAAAAAATTTTTGCGTGATGACGGAATTGTTAAAGTGCAGCGGGGAAAAAAAGAAATCTCATCAAAGGTACGCTGGGCGCAGGAAAAACTCAGGGGTAAATTAGGCCAGGAACCAAATATTAATCAAATAGCCGATTTTTTAAATATCAGCAGAGAAGAAATTGTTTTGGCTATGGAAGCTTGCCAGGCACCTGCGTACATTCATGACGTAATTCCCGGTGAGGAAAAAGAGCATCTGGCATTAATAGACAAACTGGGTAAAGATGACATCTGTATTAAACTCCTTGAGCAGATAGCACTTCGTGAAGCCCTGGCCAAACTGGATGATCGCGAAAGGGAAGTAGTGCTGCGGCGCTTTTTTAAGGATGAGACCCAGACAACAATTGCCACTGACCTGGGGGTATCTCAAGTACAGGTATCACGCATAGAAAAAGGGGCGTTACATAAACTGAGAAATATTCTTGCATAAAACCTTCTTTCATTACCAAGAATAAATGGTAACAAATATAAGGAGGTTATATTTTTGCAGGTTAAGGTGGCTGAATTCGTTGGCGAATCAAACAGAGGTTGGCAGGATGCTATAGAAAATGCAGTATCGGAAGCATCCAGAACTTTACGTAACATTACCGGTGTAGAGGTATATAATTGGACTGCAGATTGTCAGGATAACAAAATTATCGAATACAAAGCGAATATCAAGATCGCCTACTTAGACTAGAGATAAGCTTAAAAACCAGCATCTTTCATTTTTCTGGAAAGGTGCTGGTTTTTGTTTGCATAAGCCAAATGTTAAATGATAATAATATGTTTCAGGAGGTGAAGCAGCTTGAATATGCCTCAGAATGAGGGTCTGAAGAATGCAGAGAAAGCAGAATACGACTCAATGGTTAGCCAGATCAGCCCAAAACCCACTTACCTGAAAAATTTTTTATGGGCTTTTGTAATCGGCGGCCTTATCTGCATGACAGGGCAAATCATTCTAAATAGTTTGATTAAGAGTGGAATGGATTTAAAAGCTGCTGGATCAATGACCTCGGTAATTCTTATATTTTTAGCGGCACTATTTACCGGACTGGGCCTATATGATGAATTAGCCAAAAAGGCAGGAGCAGGAACAATTGTCCCTATAACAGGTTTTGCCAATGCTATTGTTGCTTCAGCGATGGAGTTTAAAAGAGAAGGCTATATATTTGGTGTAGGTGCCAGGATATTTACTGTAGCCGGTCCTACATTGGTCTTTGGCTTTGTAATATCAGTAATCATAGGGCTTATTAAATTCCTTATTTAGTTATCGGAGGTACATTGTGGCAGCACCCAAAAAAAGAGGAATGCAGACAATCGTTTTTGATAATCCTCCTTGTCTGACATCCTGGGCTTCAATCGTCGGACCTAAAGAAGGTGAAGGACCCTGGGGAAACAGTTTTGACGTGCGACTTAATGACAATTTGCTGGGGGAAAAGACCTGGGAAAAAGCAGAGAGTAAACTGTTACAGGATACTGTTTCATTAGCTTTGAGTAAAAGAGGTTTTGAAATAGATGATGTAGAGGTATTTCTGGCAGGAGACCTTCTTAATCAATTGGCCTCAGCCAATTTTGCAGCACGGACCTTAAATATACCTTTTCTAGGTTTGTATGGTGCTTGTTCAACAATGGCTGAATCCCTTATTGTAGGGGCGATGATTCTCGACGGAGGCTTTTGTGAACGGGTGATCGCTGCCACCTCAAGTCATCATTATTCAGCTGAAAGACAGTATCGTTTTCCTGTTGAACAGGGAGTGCAAAGATCTCTTACTGCCCAATGGACAGTGACTGGTTCAGGAGCTGTAGTACTGGAGAAGGGTGTTTTAGGGCCAAAGATAAAGTCAGCAACAATTGGTAAAATCGTAGATAGGGGGCAGGATGACGCTAATAATATGGGAGCAGCCATGGCACCTGTTGCCAGTGACACCATAAAAATGCATCATCTGGACCTGAATTTACAGCCAGATTATTATGATTTAGTTATTACCGGAGATTTGGGTAGTGTTGGAGCAGCTTTAGTGCGGCAATTGTTTAATAGGGATGGCCTGGTACCAAAACCTAATTATAGCGATTGCGGTATTCTGATATTTGATGAAAAGCAGGACGTTCATGCCGGAGGTTCAGGTTGCGGCTGTTCTGCTGTTATGCTGTGCGGCCCTTTACTGGCAAAAATGCAGCGCGGCGAATTAAACAAATTATTGTTCGTGGCTACTGGTGCACTGATGAGCCCTACTACTACATTTCAAGGGGAAACTATACCTTGCATTGCTCATGCAGTTGCCATAGAAAACCAATAGGGGGTCTTAAATGGTACCACTATATATGTCTTTTTTTGTGGGGGGTATATTATGCCTGATCGGACAAATGATTATGGACTTCACCAAACCCAAGATTACACCTGGCCATATACTGGTGGGGTATATTACGATAGGGGCGATCATCAGCGGGCTTGGTTTATATCAACCTTTGGTTGATATTGCAGGAGCAGGAGCTACAGTACCTTTATCTGGTTTTGGACACCTGCTGGCCCAGGGAGCCATTGAGGCAGCAGATAAAAGAGGAGTTTTGGGTGCCTTCAGCGGAGGAGTGGAAGCAACAGCAGCAGGTATTACTGCCGCCATTGTTTTTGGTTATGTAGCTGCAGTTTTGTTTAATCCTAAAAGCTGATAACAATCAACATCATAGAACAAACTGTATATAGTATGAAAGGGTGAATATAGACCATTGTTTAGAAAACAAGACAATACTGTTATAAAACGCAGTTATGACGATAATTTAAAGCTGCTGAAAAATGAGCTTGGTGAAGGCGAAAGCTTTGACATCGTAGTCAGGGAGATCAAAGTTATTGATAAAAAGGCTGCTCTGATATGTATAGACGGGTTTGCCAAAGATGATATATTAACGGAAGTTATGGAATCACTTGCCCGGCTGCGAAAGGAATCGATTACATCATCTGTATCAAAAACACTGATGAACAAGGGTATTCCATACATTGAGATGAGCAGGGAAAAAGAAATCGATGAGGTGCTTCATGCTGTATTATCAGGTGCTATTATTCTGATTGTAGATGGATGTGATGAAGCATTTATAATCGATGCCCGGACCTATCCTTCCAGGGAACCTGGAGAGCCTGATATTGAAAGAGTAGTTCGCGGTTCCAGGGATGGATTCACGGAAACATTGGTGTTTAACACGGCATTAATAAGGCGCCGCATACGAGATCCGAGATTAAGAATAAGATTACTTACCGTGGGACAGCGTTCCAAAACCGATGTATGTGTTTGCTATTTGGAAGATATCTGCAACCCGGATTTAGTTGAAACCATAACTCAACGAATCCAAAACATCAATATAGATGCAATTCCCATGGCAGAAAAATCAGTAGAAGAATTTATTGTGGCAGGCAATATTTGGAATCCTTTTCCGCGAGTCCGGTATACTGAACGGCCTGATGTGGCTGCTGTCCATTTGTTTGAAGGGCATGTTATCGTGATCGTTGATACTTCCCCTAGTATTATGATTGCACCAGCTACCTATTTTCATCATATGCAGCATGCGGAAGAATACCGTCAGGAACCACTTATTGGAGTATATATACGCTGGATCAGGTTTTTTGCTATCTTTGCTTCTATTATAATTACGCCCCTCTGGCTCTTACTGGCTTTATCCCCTGAACTGCTGCCAGAATCATTGAAGTTTATCGGACCTAAGGAAGTAGGAAAAGTTCCGCTTGTACTGCAGTTTATCATTGCAGAAATAAGCATTGATTTGCTCAGGATGGCAGCTATACATACGCCTTCCCCAATGAGTACTGCATTAGGAGTAATAGCTGCTTTGCTGATCGGTGAAATCGCAATCAATATCGGTCTGTTGATCCCGGAGGTAATACTTTATACAGCAGTCGTTGCAGTTGGTCAGTTCAGTACCCCAAGTTATGAATTGGCCATGGCTAATCGTATAATAAGGATATTTCTTCTTTTAGTTACCGGTGCACAGCAGCTTTATGGCTTTATTGCCGGTGTAATCATTGTCTTTCTAAGTTTAGCTTTAACGAAATCATTTAATATTCCCTATTTATGGCCGTTGATTCCTTTGAACATACGTGCTTTGAAAACAATTTTGGTTCGTTCACCGGTTACCATTCAAAATATGCGTCCTGAAGCCTTAAAACCGCAGGATGCAAGCAGGCAGCCATAATGTAATGTGAAGAAAGGAGCAGCCAAGTTGAAAATAGTAGGAATCCCGCGCGGACTTTTTTATTTTTATTATTACCCTTTATGGAAAAGTTTTTTTGTCAATCTGGGTGCTCAGGTAGTTACTTCTGCCGAGACCAACCGTTTGACAGTTGAACGGGGTATCGAAGCCATGGTAGATGAAAGCTGTTTTCCCATAAAAGTATATTTTGGTCACATCAGAGAACTGTGCAAGAATCAAATTGATTATCTGTTTATTCCCCGTATTGTAAGTGTGGAACAGCGAAGCTATATTTGTCCAAAATTTATGGGGATCCCGGATATGGTCAAAGCACGTATTCCTAATCTCCCAGCAGTGATCGATACGATTATTGATTTCAGCAAAGATAAAAAACTGATGCAAAAGGAGATAATCAGAACCGGGAAAATATTTACTGAAAAAACCAGCCGTATTAATGATGCATACAAGGCAGCCTACCAAGAACTGCAGTTTTGTAAAGCCCTGGCCGCACAGGGTTATACCATGGCCGAGGCCATTCATATCTGGGAGGGTAAGTCGCCTCCTTGTCCCAGTGCTGTAGCAGAACTTAGAGTTGGCATATTGGGCCACGGGTATTCATTATATGATGAAAGAGTGAGCATGAATATAATTAATCATTTGCGTTTAATGGGATGCAAAGTAATATTGCCGGAAAGCCTGGATAAAGAGACCATCGAAAACCAGGCGGCTACTCTGCCTAAAAGAGTATTCTGGACCCTAGGAAGAAAAATGGTGGGCAGTGCACTTCATATGGCCCAGAGAGAAGATATTGACGGCATTATTTATGTAGCTTGCTTTGGCTGTGGACCTGATTCATTAATCGGAGAAATAATTGAAAGAAAAGTTAAGAATAAACCTTTTATGCTGATTACAGTTGATGAACACACAGGAGAAGCCGGATTATTAACAAGACTTGAAGCCTTCTGTGACATGCTGAAACGAAGGAGGAAAGAAACTTTTGCTAATCACCTTCCCACATATGGGTAATGTTCATATACCTATAAAAACGCTGTTAAAGAAATTGGAACTGGATATAGTTGCTCCGCCGCCCATCACCCAGCGCACATTGGAATTAGGTGTAAAACATTCACCTGAATTTGCCTGTCTGCCCTTAAAAATAAATATCGGTAATTTTATCGAAGCTATGGACAAAGGTGCGGACACGATCATAATGGCCGGTGGATGGGGGCCTTGCAGATTTGGATATTATGCACAGGTAGAAAGAGATATTCTAAAGGACTTGGGCTATGATTTCCAAATGATTATTTTAGAAGCCCCGGATTCCAATGTGAACCAATTACTTAATCAGGTGAAAGCAATTGGCGAACGGGTAACTCTATGGGAGGTAATGAAAGCTGTTAAATTTGTATGGCATCAGATAAATGCTGTCGACACCATTGAAAAGGCATTTGAATTCCACTTAGCCCGCACCAGTGAGAAAGAAACTGCGGAACACCTCTATAAAACAGGATTGGAGAGCATTAGTAACTGCTTGTCAAGAAAAGAGATCGATACTGTTTGCCGGCAAACGGTAGAAAAATTTACAAAACTACCCCGGCATGAACAGCCGATTTTGAAGATCGGTTTAGTCGGAGAAGTCTACACAATATTGGAGCCGGTATGCAATTTTAATATTGTTTCATATCTGGGACATTTAAATGCGGAAGTGAGCCGTTCCATTTATTTGGCTGACTGGATCAATGATCATTTATTCAAGGGATTGATTAAAAAGTCCAATCGCCGTAGGATCTATGATTTAGCTTCACCCTATCTGAATTATTGGGTAGGAGGGCATGGCCGTGAAACCATAGGTTATACAGTTGGTTTTGCCCGTCAGTCTTTTGACGGAGTTATTCAGATAGGTCCCCTTACATGTATGCCGGAAATCGTTGCCCAATCTGTTTTGAATCTGGTCAGTGAGGAGGAACAAATACCCTGTATGACATTATATTTTGATGAGCATTCAGGTGCTGCAGGTGTTTATACCCGTCTGGAAGCATTTACTGATATGTTAAACCGCAAGAAAAAAGCAGATTTAATGCGAAGGCAAGGGAGGCCATAAATTGCAATACTATTTAGGGGTTGACATTGGATCTGTTAGCAGTAATTTTGTACTGATGTCAGAGAATATGCAAATACACAGAAAAGTATATTTACGTACCCAGGGCAATCCAGTAAAAGCTATCAAGGAGGGCTATGAGGCACTTAAAAGCAGCCTGAATATTATTGGTGACAGTATAAAGGCAGTGGGGTCAACAGGCAGCGGTCGCCATCTGGCAGCAGTGTTAATGGGCGCAGATGTAGTTAAAAACGAAATTACCGCTCATGCCGTTGCAGCTTCATCGTTTTACCCGGAAGCGAGAACGATTCTGGAAATCGGCGGACAGGACTCAAAAATTATTATTTTGCGGAATGGGATCGTCAATGATTTTGCCATGAATACCGTATGTGCTGCCGGGACTGGCTCATTTTTGGACCAACAGGCAGCCAGACTCAATATTGCCATTGAACAGTTTGGTGATCTGGCATTAAAATCCCGCCAACCGGTAAGGATCGCAGGACGATGCGGGGTTTTTGCCGAATCGGATATGGTACATAAACAGCAGATGGGTTATCCGGTAGAGGATATTATCATGGGTTTATGTGAAGCATTGGTGAGAAATTATTTAAACAATGTAGCCAGCGGCAAAAAAATCGAAGATATAATCATATTTCAGGGTGGGGTTGCCGCCAATGCCGGTTTGAGAAAAGCCTTTGAAAAGGTACTCAAACTTCCTATTCATGTACCGGAAAACTTTGAAGTAATGGGCGCAATCGGTGCAGCGATACTGGCTATGGAAAAGATGAATAACGCTGAGAAGGAAACCTGTTTTAAAGGCGACAGCTTTATCCTGGAGGGAGATTTTAAGACCAGCAGCATGGAATGTAAAGGATGTCCAAATCAGTGTGAAGTAGTGTGTATTAAACGCAATGAGAAAGCCCTGGCTTTCTGGGGAGACCGCTGTAAAAAATGGGAGGCAACGATAAAAGCTTATCCTGAAGAAGATAGACAATTATCAGTTTAGCCTAAAAGCGTCAGGATATTTTCTTTCAAAAAAGCATGATCTGATTCACTGTTAAGATGAATTTCTTCTTTAATACGGGCTGGACGTTCTGAAAAAACATAAATACGGTCTGCCATGAATAGAGCTTCATCAATATCATGGGTGATAAATAGGATAGATGAGTGAAAGTGTTTTTGAATATCTTTCAGCCATAAATGCATTTTCCTTCTGGTTATAGCATCCAGTGAGGCAAATGGTTCATCAAGGAGTAATATTTCATTGGAAAATAAAAAAGTACGCAGCAGAGCGGCTCTTTGCCTCATACCAATAGAAAGCTGTCCAGGATAATAATCGGCAAACTCATCCAAACCAAACAGAGGCAGATATTTTCCTGCTTGAGCACGTGCTTCCTGTTTGCTAACTCCTTTTAACAGAAGGGGAATAGATACATTATCCAAAACGCGGCGTGAAGGCAGCAAAAGGTCTTTTTGCTGCATGTAACTGATTCTGCCGGTTTTACCGGTCAGGTCTTCATCATTTATAAAGCCCTGACCTTTATCAGGTTTAATAAGGCCGGCAATAATATTAAACAAAGTGCTTTTTCCGCAGCCGCTGGGCCCTAAAATAACTACGAATTCCTGCTGATCCACATGCAAAGATATATTATCCAGAGTATGAACCATCCCCAGGGTTTTACTTATTGATGTTATTCTAATTTGCATGTTTGCACCTCATAATACTAAAAAAGATTATGTACTATTGCTAATACAAAAATCGATTGGTGAATGCTTCCTCTGCTTTAATGTTTCTATCGATCAGTTTATTTTCATACATGAAATCAGCATATCTTTGCCAAACTTCAGTTTTCATTTCGCCCCATCTGGCAGCATCTGCCTTATATTCGGCAGCCAGATATTCCTGGGAACGCAGGACTAATTCTTTATCCAGTTCAGGGGCATTATCCAGCAGGATCTGCGCTGCTTCTTCCGGGTGTTCAATACAGTAATCATAGCCGCGGCTGGCAGCTCTGATAAACTTTTCCGCTAACTCAGGATTTTGTTCAATGGTTTCCTCACTGGCAATGATAACCGGGGTGTAATAATCAAAGACGGGATTTAATTCTGAAAGACGAATGAAATTAAGTTCAATATTTCTAAGTTGTGCTTCAATACCGGTCCATCCCTGAAAAATCCATGCGAAGTCCACGCCTTTTTCCAGACTGGTAAAGAAATCAAAAGAGCCGATATTCATAATATTTAATGTGGAGAAATCAGCATGGTCTTTTTCCATGATTGCACTAATAATAGCGTTTTCAGCCGGTGAACCCCAGCCGCCATAAGTTTTGCCGCTAAAATCTGCTGGAGTTGTGATACCTTTCGCTTTTAACGAAGCAAAGCCAGAGGTATTATGCTGAATAACTGCTGCAATAGCCACTACTGGAATATCCTGAGACCTGGCGGTGGTGACATCTTCCTGATAACTGACTCCAAATTCACCGGTACCTGCTCCTATCAACTGAGCAGTTCCTCCATCACCTGGCTGCATGATTTCCACTGCCAAACCTTCTGCTTCATAATAGCCCAGATCTTTGGCTGCAAAAAGTCCGGTATGGTTGGTGTTGGGAACCCAGTCCAGCAAAACCGTGATTTTTTGCAGATTATCTTCTTCGGCTTTTTCAGCAGACTGTTTTTCCCCATTGCTGCAACCGCTTAAGGAAAATAATCCAACCATCATAATGGTAATAAAGATAAATAAACGTTTCATTTTATGCACTCCTTCTTATTTTTAATTTTATCTATTTGATTGGGTGATCGTTTACTGGCTGATGAAGCCGATTCCAGGGTACTAATAAGTATTCGCACAAATCTATTAGTTTTACCATCAGCAAACTTAATAGACAGATGATGACAACAGCTGCTAAAACCTGATCGATGCGAAAACTTTTTTGCGCCAGAGTCATAAAATAGCCTAATCCTTGCCTTGCCCCCACCCATTCACTGATAACTGCGGCCATTATGCTGTAGGTAGCGGAAATTCTTAAGCCGGAGAAAAAAGCGGGTAATGCCGCCGGCAGCTTGACAATGAAATATGTAGCAAGAGGCTTTGCTCCCATAGAACGGAACAAATTTAACTGATCAATATCTACGGTATCGAGTCCATTCATTAAGTTAATCGCAATCGGGAAAAAACATACTATTATTACGATAATAATTTTAGGAGCTATACCGAAGCCGAACCAGATAGGCAGCAGGATGGCCAGTATAATCAATGGTATAGTCTGAGTAATGATCAATAATGGATAAAAAGCTTTTTTCAGCCACCAGCAGTTATTTAGCAGCAGAGCAATAATAAAAGCCAGGACCACAGCCAAAAAATAGCCGGCTAATGCTTCACCAAGGGTAGCTATGGTATGGGAAAACAACAATGATTGGTATTCGATTATCGCAGTAAATATCCGGGAAGGTGCGGGAAGAATCCAGTTCGGGATATTATTCAAGGCGACCAGGATTTCCCACAGCAAAAGCAGTATGAAAAATACTACATAGGGAGCATATTCATTTATCAGCTGTAATAGTTTAGTCATCTTTTTCACTCCGCCGGCTTTTAATTATATCTATGTTAAAAACAAACTTATAAGTAAGGAATATACCTGCTCAATAAAAAAACTGCCCTTACAGATAATGCAGGTGCAGAATAAATAACTAGTATAAAATTCCTACGCTGGCATTACCCAGATCAGGTTCAAAGGGTTAGGACTTAACAAGTCCACTCTCAGCCGAATTAATCCAGCTCCCCTTTATTCAGTTTTAAATAGTATAGTCTTTCAAGGATAAATATGCAAACCGTATTTAGTACAAATTTGCTTGTTTAGCAATTCTGGCTATGATAAAATACGTAGGTAATAAATTTCATAAGATGAGAGGAGCAAGACGAGATGAGCGCTAAGAATCTTACCAAAATCATTCTGCCTGAGGAACTAATGCCAAAATATTGGTATAATGTTCAGGCTGATATGCCCAATCCTTTGGCACCCGGATTAAACCCGCAGACTAAAAAACCTTTGACACCTTCTGACCTGGAACCAATTTTTGCCCGGGAATTAATTGCTCAGGAAGTATCTACTGAAAGGTTTATTGAAATCCCTGCAGAAGTAAAAGAATTGTATAAGCAATACAGGCCATCACCCCTATACCGGGCACATGGTCTGGAAAAAGCATTGGATACAAGTTGCCGGATTTATTACAAGTATGAAGGAATCAGTCCGGTGGGCAGCCATAAACTGAATTCAGCTTTACCCCAGGTGTTTTTTAATAAAATCCAGGGAATCAAAAGGCTGACTACTGAAACAGGAGCAGGCCAATGGGGAACAGCTTTATCTCTGGCCGGAAAACTTTTTGGACTTGAGATCATGGTTTACATGGTCAAGGTCAGTTTTACACAAAAGCCTTATCGCCGATCGATAATGGAACTTTACGGGGGTAAGTGTATTCCCAGTCCCAGTACCCTGACGGCCAGCGGCCGGGAAGCTTTGGAGAAAAACCCCGAAACTCCAGGTACTTTAGCTATTGCTATCAGCGAAGCTGTGGAAGATGCCACCAGCAGAACAGATACCAACTATTCATTAGGCAGCGTTTTAAATCATGTATGTCTGCATCAGACAATCATTGGCCAGGAAGTGAAGAAACAGATGGAAATGGTAGATGATTATCCTGATATAGTGATTGGCTGCTGCGGCGGCGGCAGTAATTTTGCCGGTATTGCACTTCCCTTTATACCCGACAAATTAGCCGGGAAAAATATTCGTCTTATAGGGGTTGAACCAACGGCCTGTCCCAGCATGACCAAAGGTGTTTTTGCCTATGATTATGGTGATTCGGTAGGACTTACGCCTATGTTGAAGATGTATACCCTAGGGCATGATTTTACCCCTTCCGGTATTCATGCAGGTGGTTTAAGGTATCATGGAGGGTCTCCCATAATCAGCCAGCTATATCATGATGGACTGCTGGAAGCCGTGGCAGTAAAACAAAATCCCAGCTTTGCGGCAGCCATGTTATTTGCCCAGAGTGAAGGAATAGTGCCGGCACCGGAATCTTCTCATGCCATAAGAACCGCAATTGATGAAGCATTGAAGGCAAAAGAATCTGGTGAGGTGAAGAGTATAGTGTTTAATCTCAGCGGACATGGCCAGTTAGATTTATATTCATATGATCGTTATTTATCAGGTGAAACAGAGGATGTCGAATTCTCCCAGAAAGATTTGCAAAAGAGCTTGGAATCTTTGCCAAAGATATAAAAAATCATATAAACCATCGGCCCGGGTATTTAATTGCTCGGGCTTTTTTATTGATAAATCTTGGACTTGCTTGCATTTTGGGAAAACATCCCGTTATCATTATAAATAAAGGAAGGAAGTCACTGATGGTGAAAGGCAGAATTGCCAGTATAGCGGAAATGGTTATAAAGGGCGAAACAGCAGCTGATATTGGCACTGACCATGCTGGACTGGCTATGTATATGCTTGATGCTGGCATAGCACCTAAAATGATTATCAGTGATTTACCGTCAGGGCCTTTCAACCGGGCATGTCTGGCAGTAAAAAACAGTCCTTACAGTGACAGAATTGAAGTGCGGCAGGGGAATGGACTGCAGATTTTAAGGACAGGAGAAGTTTTTAATGTTATTATAGCGGGAATGGGCGGCGATACCATTGCTGAAATTATTAATTTTGATCTTAACAAGGCTAAAAGCTTCAGACATTATGTTTTTCAGCCCATGAGTAAACCCCAAGTACTAAGAAGTTTACTGTCAAAACTGGGATGGCCAATTCTTGATGAAGTATTGGTAAAAGAAAAAAAACATTATTTTGTAATTATCAGCGCCAGTCCGGATAATAAGCCATACAGTCTTTCCCCTCTGGAAGTGGACATCGGGCCAATTATTTTGAAGCATAGCAGTCAGCCACTGGTGAAAGAATATTTACAAGTTCATATTAGAAAATACCGGAAGTTAATTGCAGGGCTGGAACTGGCTGACAGCCCGACAGACAGTATTTTAAAATCCCAGATAAAAAATAAAATTATCAGGTTGGGGGCAATAATTCATGAAAATTAAAGTCAAAGATGTTATGGCCGTTATGGAAAAACATTTTCCGCTTCACCTGGCTGAAGATTGGGATAATGTTGGATTGCAAATCGGGTCGGTAAACAAAGAAGTAAAAAAAATAGCTGTAGCTTTGGATCTGGATAATCATATTTTGAATGAAGCTTTGAAATTGGAAGCTGATATGATAATCACCCATCATCCCTTGATTTTCAAGCCTTTAAAAAAGATTGAATATAATAATTACACCGGTAAACTGATTAAAAACCTGATAACATCGGATATAGCTGTCTATTCTGCCCATACCAACCTTGATGCTGCTGAAAAAGGGATGAATCAAGTTCTGGCTGAGAAAATCGGCCTGGTAAATATTGAACCGCTTTATAATGGTCAGGAAGATAAATTAATTAAATTAGCCGTGTTTGTACCGCTAACTCATCTGGATCAGGTCAGACAGGCAATTCATGAAGCTGGAGCGGGTTTTATCGGCAACTACTCGGATTGTAGCTTTCGTACTGGCGGCATAGGCACCTTTCGACCCCAGGAAGGTGCTGAACCCTATTTAGGCAGTAAAGATATTTTGGAAGAAGTAGAGGAATACCGCCTGGAGACGATTTTATACCAGCATGATGCAAAAAAGGTCGTTAACGCAATGCTGGCGGCACATCCGTATGAGGAAGCGGCCTATGATATTTACCCGCTGCTAAACAGGGGCAAGATGTATAGTATAGGCAGGAAAGGCTTGCTGCCTGAGAAAACAGACTTAAAAACTTGCGCCCAGATGGTGAAAACAAAACTTGGCCTCAATAACGTTAGAATAGCAGGTGAAATGGAAAAAGAAATAAGTCGAGTTGCTGTAATTGGCGGAGCAGGAGCCAGCTTAATAAATAGAATTGTGAAGAATGAAATCGATTTGGTAGTAACCGGTGATATGAAATACCATGAAGCCCAGGAAGCTAATAGACACGGAATAGCCATACTTGATGCCGGCCACCAGGAAACCGAGCAAATAGTTGTTCCATATTTAGCTGAACTGCTCAAGCAAGATCTTTACAATTTGAATTGCCAGGGGCAGATATTAGTTTTGAAAAATCATCCGGTATTTAAACTTCTATAAAAATACATTCTTATATAACACGCGTCTATTGTCAGATCAAGAAAAGGGGAATAATGGGCAGACGAATAAAAACCCAATAATATGGGATTTGCGATGTATAAAATAATGAACTATTTGGCAGAATGAAAATAACCAGCTATTTCATAAAAATATTTTTTAAAAAAAATAAAAAAAACTGATTAAATAGCAGGATTTACCGCTTTTTTGCGGAATATAGAAAATTATACCTAATTAATTTAAAGGGAGGATTATGTCGTGAACAAATCGGAACTTGTTAAGTCTCTTGCTGAGAAAGCAGAAATTACTCAAAAAGATGCAGCAAAAGTATTGGATGCGATGGTTGAAACTATTCAACAAGCTTTGGCCAATGGTGAAAAAGTACAAATAATTGGCTTTGGCAGCTTTGAAGTACGTGATCGCAAAGAAAGAAAGGTGATCAGCCCAGCTACAGGCAAGGAAATTAATGTTCCTGCTACCAAAGTTCCTGCATTTAAACCCGGCAAGTCTCTTAAAGAAGCAGTTGTTGCTAAAAAAGCTGTTAAAGCAAAACCAGCTAAAGCTGCAAAAAAAGCTAAAAAATAATATTTTGTAATAAAGAGCAGGAGTTCATTTATGACTCCTGCTTTTTTCTT
>JAAZFJ010000273.1 GCA_012511795.1 Syntrophomonadaceae bacterium | reverse complement strand
GTAATGACAGGGAGCTTAAAAAGATGCTTTTAACAAACAGCAGGCGAAACAAAAAGTCTTTTTGCTTCGCCCGGTAAATTGAACTGATGCTTGAGTAAAAACAATCAGTTTTATTTTAAACTCAGCATCTCTCGAGCTTCATCAGGAGTTGCGGGTGTCAAGTCAAACTGCCGCATGATGCCGGCCATTTTGGTTACTAATTCACCGTTGTTTTTAGCCAGAACATTTTTGGCCAGATAGAGGTTATCTTCCATGCCTACCCGGACATTACCGCCTAAAAGAAGACCCATGGTGCACATGGGGAATTGCTGCCGTCCGGCACCGATCACTGACCATTTGTAATTCCCGGCCCCAAATAGGCGATCAGCAGTTGTATGAAGGGCCATTAAATCATAAGGTGTGCTCTGGATCCCTCCCAGGATACCGGTGACAAACTGCAGATAAATCGGAGGTTTAACATAGCCTTTTTGCATCAGAAAAGCGCAGTTGTAAAGATGACCAACATCATAAACTTCAAATTCTGGTTTGGTGCCATTTTCATTCATAGTGGAAGTCATTTTCATCAGGTCGGAAAAAGAATTTTGGAATATGAAGCCTTTGGTTAATTCAATCATCATAGGTTCCCATTCATACTTGAATTCTTTGTATTTTTCGGCAATGGCAAAAATACCCCAGTTAATTGTGCCCAGGTTGCAGGAAGCCAGCTCAGGTTTGAAGGCGGGAACTACAGAGACTCTTTCATCAACTGACATTCCTGCTCCTCCGCCGGTGGTGAGACAAATGATAAGGTCTTTATTTTTGTCCCGAATGCGGCTGATTATTTCTTCAAAAACTTTCAGGTCCGAAGAGGGCATGCCATTCTCCGGGTTGCGGGCATGGAGATGAACCACTGCTGCCCCGGCTTCTGCTGCTCCAAGAGCATTATCAGCGATTTGCTGCGGGGTAATGGGAAGGTAATCAGACATGGTCGGTATATGCACCGAACCAGTTATGGCGCAGGTTATTATGCGTTTGTTTTTCATTTATTTATCATCCTTTCAGTTAAAATTTAATTTTAAAAATAGCCAAAAAACTGATTATGGTTTTAATTCCTCAGGAATTATGAGTTCAGCTTCAGTTGACCTGAGAATATCTTCCAGGTTGCTGCCGGGTTGGATCTCTTTAAGTATCAGACCTCTTTCAGAGGCTTCAATTACAGCTTTTTCAGTAACAATAAGATCAACTTGCTTAGCAGCCGTAAGTGGTAAAGTGCACTGTCTCAGAATTTTTGGCGAGCCATCCTTGGCGCAGTGTTCCATGGCGATTATTACTCTTTTGGCTCCGGTTACCAAATCCATAGCTCCACCCATACCAGGAACCATCTTTCCGGGTATCATCCAACTGGCCAGGTTACGGTTCTGATCCACCTCCAAAGCTCCCAACACAGTTACATCAACATGGCCGCCGCGGATAATTCCGAATGAAAAAGCACTGTCAAAAAAGCAGCCTCCGGGCAAGATAGTTACTTTCTTGCCTCCGGCATCACAGATATAGGGATCTGTTTCGCCATTTAGTGCCGGCGGCCCCATATTGAGCATGCCGTTTTCGGATTGCAATGTAATCCCTTCCGGCATGTACTTGGTTACAAGAGTAGGCAAGCCAATGCCCAAATTAACTACCGTACCTGGTTTAAGTTCCCTGGCTACGCGGGTTGCGATTAATTTTCGGCTGTCCATCATTTCACCACGCTTTCTTAACCAGATAGTCAACCAGGATACCAGGTGTATGGATCTGGTCAGGATCTAGGTATTCATCTTCCAATATTTCGTCAACTTCGGCTATAACTGTATCAGCAGCCATAGCCATGATCGGATTAAAATTATACATGGTTCCGTGATACATAAGATTTCCGGCTTTATCTCCTATTTTGGCATGCAAGAGTGCAAAATCTGCCTTTATAGGCAGCTCTAGCAAGTAAGAAATTCCCCCTAATTCCATTATGGTTTTGCCTTTTTCTACTACAGTTCCAAGTCCGGTGGGGGTAAGAATTCCTCCCAGGCCGTATCCAGCTGCCCGGATGCGTTCTGCTAAAGTGCCCTGGGGCATTAAGGTTACTTCTTTTATTTCGCCGGAATTCATCTGCCGCCCGGTTTCGGCATTAGTACCGATATGAGAAGCTATTAGCCTAGCAATACGATGATTGACAATTAATTTGCCGATCCCTACTCCTACAAATCCTGTATCATTACATATAACTGTAAGTTGATCAGTGCCCTGCTCAATTAGAGTATCGACAAGGTTTTCCGGGGTGCCAACTGCCATAAACCCGCCAATCATAACGGTTGCCCCATC
>JAAZFJ010000272.1 GCA_012511795.1 Syntrophomonadaceae bacterium | reverse complement strand
GTATCATAGTATCTGCTGATGAATCCAGTTTGCTATTCTTAAGAAACGAGAAGACAAATAAAGGACTGAGGCAGGGTGAATTATATCTGCTTAAGCTGGAAGGGGTAAATGATAAGGAAAAAATATCTTCCCGTGCCTATATCGGAGATTACGAAATTTCACCTGATGGTGAAAAATTACTCTATATCTCAGGGGATGATTTATACCTGGCAGAGGGGCAGAATAAAACGAAAATTGGCTCTGAGGTAATTTGTTTTAACTTTAACATAAGTTTTGATACCATTACTTTTGTCAATAAAGAACAGGAACTATTCCTGCGTGACATTGGTGAAGATTACAGTGACAAAATAGCGACAGCTGCGTCCGGTCTGATTTTTCAGGATGTAAAAATATCTGATCAGAGCGATTATATAACCTATATTGAAGATTATGATGTCCGTAAAAAAAGCGGAGAATTATACCTGCTGTGGATTACCACCTGAAAATGACGGATGCCACCCATCTCATTATCAATGGACTTCCGTACAGGAAAATAACTCCTGAAGAGTATAAGAAAACCATCACTGAAGCCATCAATGTAAAACTGCAGGAACTTGATTTCGGCCTGGCCATCGCTGATCAGTATGAATCCATCAGAGAAAACTATATAACGCTGGTGGACCAGCTGAATAACGGTGAAATATCCTGGTATTACTTTGTGAATACCATAGATGATGCCAGGTCAGAAAGGATCGGTTTATTGAGCCAGGCTAGAGAACTGCAGAATTCCTCCTATGACCCAAATTTGCATGAGCATTTGGTAAAAGCCCTTACTTATGCAGTCAATTATTGTGAAGCCTGCTATTTCGCAGGTGATTCTTATAGTGAATACATGCAGGAGTCCTATTTAAATGATGCTTCCAATTATGTGACACTGCTGCAGAAGAGCATGGATAATTATCGCAAGACCATTAAAAAGGAACAGGAAAAATTAGTGCAGGGATTGCCCAAAGATTAGAAATATTAAAGTTTAAAGCCCTTATTTGTTATAATATTGGCAGGAGGTGTTATGAATGGCCGAAGATTTTAAGATTCTTGCTTTTACAGGAAGCTTACGAAAGGGTTCATATAATAAGTTTGCTTTACTGGCAGCGAAAAAACTGGCGCCGGAAGGCGTTGCCGTGGAAATACTGGATCTGGCGGCGATCCCGTTTTTTAATGAAGATCTGGAAGCTGAAGGTGTGCCTGAAGTCGTAGAAGAATTCAAACGGAAAATTGCTGCTGCTGATGCTCTTTTGATTTGTACGCCTGAATATAATTATTCCATACCGCCGGTTTTAAAGAATGCTCTGGATTGGGCTTCCCGTGGAGCTGATTCGCCGGTGAACGGCAAGCCTCTTGCGATCATGAGTGCTTCACCGGGAATGCTCGGAGGTGCACGGGTGCAATATCACCTGCGTCAGGTTTGTGTAGCGCTGAATATGAAGGTTTTGAACCGGCCTGAGGTATTTATCGCCAATGCCCATACCAAGTTTGACGAAAACGGCAATCTGACAGATGAGTATACACAAAAGGCAATCACCAGGCTTCTTACGGCATTAGCTGACTGGACGATCCAGTTAAAGAAGTAAGAATGGGCAAAAAAAGGGGTGTCATGGACCGACATCCCTTTCTTATTTGCATTTTTAAAAAGCTGCTGCTAGTGTTTCGCGGATCACTACATCGGTCAAAGGATAAAACAGCCCGGAAGGATCGAATTTTACAGCCCAGTACATTAACTCCCGGGTGGTATCATCGATAGGCTGGTTGAACTTTTCATTTACGCCGCATTTCTTCTGCAGATCACGGACCCGCTCAGCAGCTGTGCTTACGATTTCTTCTGCAGTTTTTCCCTGACTGTGGAAGCCAAAGGCATCTGCCAGGACCTCAGCGCTGTTCAGATAATGCTTGGGGAACTTATCCATGAGAATGGGGATCAAGACGGCATTGGCTTCACCATGGGCAATTCGCAGCTGTCCTCCCACCGCATGGGCAACATTATGGACCGGATAAAAAAGGCCGGACATGGAAAAAGCCATGATCGCCATATTGCTGGCCACCAGCATTTTGGTGCGTGCTTCTAAATTTTTGCCGTCATTGACTGC
>JAAZFJ010000028.1 GCA_012511795.1 Syntrophomonadaceae bacterium | reverse complement strand
ATTTATCTGTAATCTTACTGTAAAAGTCCCTTTTCATTATAAGACCCCTCTTCTGTGCATAAATCATATTCTTATAAAGTAAATTGATAAGGACTCTTTTAGGTTATGAAAAAATAAATGCCGTTGACCAATATATAATAATATAATTATATATCAATTACAAATAATTTTTATGAAAAGATAATAAGCAGCAAATATAATTATTTCAGGTTAGATGCAAGTATTCTTAAAAAGGGATAAAAGACAACAATCTGTGGATTTCTTTGAGAGTTTTGGTCGGCGGTTATTTTACCCTGCTCTACAAAAGCTATCAGCAAAAGAATGTCGTTGACAAACACAGGGGGTGATAATAATATAAGCATGTACTTATTAATGAGCAAGCCAGAAAATCCTGACAAATTAATGAATAATTTATATTAACATAGGTGAATTTTAAAAAAGGAGCTGAAAGACATGTTTGAATCAATTTTTAAGGCGTTGGGGGAGCCAACTCGCTTAAAAATCATCAAATTGCTGGCCGATAGGGAGTTGTGTGTTTGTGACCTGGAGGAAATTATGAAAATCAGCCAACCCCGGATATCTCAACACCTGAAGGTTTTGAAGCATGCGGGTCTGGTTAATGAGCGTAAAGAAGGACAGCGAACTATCTGCTCTTTAAATAGAAAATTTTTAAACAATACCATAGAGCAATTCGAGCAGTACCTTAGTAAGCCATTGGAAACGGTGCCTGAACTGGCCGAGGAATCTTCTCGTATGCCTACAATTTATGGAGAATCCTGTATGAAAAAATACTGTGAAAAAGTGCTGTAGAAGACACGTTTAAAGCGGGAAAATTAAAAATTTGGAGGTAATAGAATGAAAATCGAAGTGTTAGGAACCGGATGCTCGAAGTGCAAACAGTTGGAAAAGGATGTTAAAAATGCACTAGCTGAACTCAACATAGCTGCAGATGTATCTAAAGTAGAAGATATTAAACAAATAATGAGTTACAAGATTATGTCTACCCCGGCACTGGTTATCGATGGACAAGTGAAAATAGCTGGGAGACTCCCACGCAAGGAAGAACTGCACGGCTATTTAAAAGATGCTCCTGATATATCGCCCCATAAAAGATAATGCGTTTGGAATTTTTAAAACTTAAACAACATTCCTTTTTAGCTTATCCTGGGGGGACTTCTCTTCCAATGGTGGCCTAAACGCTGCTTCCATAGTTTTATATTATTAGCAAAATCAAACTTTTACTGGGATACGGCATAATTCTAAGCATAGATACACTGCCCTATAGCGAGATGTGGGCATGTGATATCTTAGAGGATGATTAAATTTAGGAGGGTTATTAATGGATAAGGATAAAGAAGAAATTAGAGCCTTTATCAGGAACAATTATGCAAATGTAGCCTTGAACAAAGGAGCAGGAGGCTGCTGCGGGAGCGGGAGTGGATGTGGCTGCAGCAGCAATGAAAGTCCTCTGGAAATTAAGGATATATCTATTATAGCTGGCTATTCTGAGGAGGAGCTTAAAAATGTACCGGCAGACTCTAATATGGGACTGGGCTGTGGTAATCCCCTGGCGTTTGCAGGTCTGAAGGAAGGGGAAGTCGTCCTTGACCTGGGAAGCGGGGGAGGTTTTGACTGTTTTCTTGCCAGAGCGGAGGTAGGTGAAACAGGGCATGTAATAGGCGTAGATATGACCCCTGAAATGATTAAGCTGGCCAGAAAAAATGCAGAAGAGAGCGGATATCCAAATGTGGAATTCAGATTAGGAGAAATTGAACATCTGCCGGTTGCTGATGAATCAGTAGATGTAATCATCTCAAACTGTGTCATTAATCTATCCCTTGATAAAGAGCAGGTCTTCAAAGAGGTTTTCAGAGTACTTAAGCCGGGAGGAAGGCTGTGTGTCTCAGACATTGTTGCTACAGCGCCGTTGCCGGATCATATAAAACAGGATTTAAATCTTATCTCAAGCTGTATAGGTGGATGCGATTATGTTGAAGATTTGAAGGTTAAATTGATAAATGCCGGCTTCAAAGCTATTCAGATGATACCAAAAGATAACAGCAGGGAACTGCTTAAGACCTGGGCACCATCTCAAAGTATCGAAGACTTCATAGCTTCGTATATTATTAATGCTGCTAAAGCTTCACTGGATTAAAAATATATAAATAAGGAAGTAAGCTAATAAAATTCATGTTGAGCTAGTTTCGGATTGAAGAAATTCTAGTAAAACTGGTGATAACAAAAATCCTAATAATCAGGCCAAGGAAACAATAGACAAAGAAAATCTTGAAACAATTAAAATGATTTTAATGATATTAGTCTTGGTATGAATAGTAATTCCAATGATACTGAGAACTGCAAGGAGATATTTACGTGATAATATTCGAATGGCTCAATAACCAATTACTTAAAATGGAATGGCTAAGTGATTTAACCGGGTTCCTGGTGGAAAATCTGCTTAAACTGGATCTGGGCAGCAGACTGGGCGGCAGTGTTCATTTTTTTGTCTATGATGTAATAAAAATCTTTATATTATTGTCGGTTTTGATATTTACCATTTCATATATACAGAGCTTTTTCCCCCCCGAGAGAACCAGAAAGATACTGGGTGGATATAAAGGAGTATCAGCAAACCTTTTCGGTGCGTTGCTAGGAACGCTTACACCTTTTTGCTCTTGCTCATCCATCCCTCTGTTTATCGGGTTTACCAGTGCCGGTCTTCCGATTGGGGTTACCTTTTCATTTTTAATTTCTTCTCCCTTGGTGGATTTGGCGTCCGTAATACTACTGGCCAGTATATTTAACTGGAAAATTGCCATAGCATATGTTGTAGCTGGTATTATACTGGCGGTAGCGGCGGGAACTATTATCAGCAAGTCAAATCTGGAAGGATATGTAGAGCAGTTTGTTTATGGTGACGGTGTCATTGAAGTTGCACAGGAAAATTTGACTACCAGGGATAGATTGGAGTTTGCTAAAGCCCAAGTTCAGGATATAGTTGGCCGGGTATGGCTGTATATCCTGATAGGGGTTGGCATAGGTGCAGTTATTCATAACTGGATTCCCGAGAGTATTATCTCGTCACTGCTGGGTGAGGATAAATGGTACTCAGTTTTAATAGCTACAGTAGTTGGTATACCCATGTACGCTGATATTTTTGGAACTCTGCCTATTGCCGAGGCTTTAGTTTACAAAGGAGCCGGAATCGGCACCGTATTAGCCTTTATGATGGGAGTAACTGCCTTATCGCTGCCATCCATAATAATGCTGTCGCAAGTGGTTAAGAAAAAGCTTTTGGCCGTTTTTGTGGGTCTGGTCAGCCTGGGCATTCTCATTATAGGTTATGTATTCAACGCCTTTAGCTATCTGTTGCTATAATGGATAGTCAGGTCGCAGGCTGAATGCGACAAAGGTTTTTGATGCCGGGCAGCTGGAAGCTTTAAAAGCATAGGAGGGAGTGCACTTTATAATCAACTATGTGGCAGAGGCGACTTATTTAATCTATGGCATTACATTTTTGCTAAAATGAGTAACACTAATAGATAATGACAGGCGCTGCCTGCCAGGACAAACAGGTGAAAGACCTCATGAAAGCCAAATCCGGGCAGGTTAATTATGGAGCGCTTGAGTCCGTAAATAATACCTCCTGCTGTATAGAAAATACCTCCGGCAAACAGCCACACAAAACCAGCTACAGGCAATGTCCAGGTCAAAGGAATAATAGCCGCCAGAGCCAGCCATCCCATAAAAATATAGATACCGGTAGTCAACCAGCGAGGAGCCGAAAAATAGAAAAAAGTTAACAGGATTCCCCCGATGGCAATGACCCAGACTGCTGTTAGTAAACCTGCTCTCCATCCGCCTGATAAGGCAATAAGACAGATAGGAGTATAGGTCCCGGCAATAAGAACATAAATCATGGCATGATCAAGTTTACGCAAGGCAAGAATCCCTTTTTCGCTTACTCTCAACCAATGGTATAAGGTACTTGCCAGGTAGAGCAAAATCATCGAAGCCCCGTATACCGCAAAAGCGGTTGTAAACAACTTAATACCTGCCTTATACCCTGTTGACAGCAGATATATGGTACCAAAAATGGCCAGTGCCACACCTGCCAAATGTGTAATAGCTGACCAGGGGTCTCGGGGTGACCAAGCTGGAGCATACTGGTTATGAGTCATCAATAATCCGCCTCTTTTACTATAGTTTTATTGTCCGAGTAATTTCATCTATATTGTACCTTAAAAGATTACTCAATATCTTTATTTGGTAATAAGTTAGCCCGATTTATTGCTCCGGGGCCAAAACGGTCCCTTATTTCATCCATTAACCGGTCAATGCTTTTACAGTCAGCGTTTAATTGAGGCTCGAATAGGCTCCCCTGCTCCAAGTTTGCAGCTGGCGACAAATGCCCGAGGGATAAGCCGAAAAGGCGCAGGGGTTGTTTGTTTTTATAGGAATGCTGTAATAACTCGCGGGCAATTTGGGTTACGATAATATCGGAATTGCAGGGCGTTATGGTCTTACTGCGGGTGATAGTTTTAAAATTACTATATCTTAGTTTAATGGTGATGCTGGCAGCTTGAAGCTCTTCCTGGCGTAATTTCCTGCACAACTCAGCAGCGAATTGAGCGATTAGTTTTTCCAGGTAAGTGGTATCGTTAATATCCTCGGGAAAGGTTTCTTCCCGGCCCAAAGACTTTCTTTCATGTTCAGGTTCTACTGCCCTTCTATCAATTCCATGAGCCAGTTCCCAGAACAAGCGGCCGGCTGAGCCGATTTTGTCTTCTAACCATCCCGGCGACAAATCTTGAATATCACCAATAGTTTTTATCCCCAGTTTGTTAAGGAGCTGCTCTGTCTTATCTCCTACCCCCCATATTCGGGATATCGGCAATGGTCTTAATAGTTCTAATGACTGACTCTCTGTAATAATGCGTAAGCCATCCGGTTTGTCCATATCTGATGCCAATTTAGCCAGGAATTTGTTATAAGAAATACCTACTGAAATGGTGAGCCCCAGTTCGGAATAAACCTGCTCCTTAATCAAACAGCCGATTTTTTCAGGACTGCCGTAAAGCCCGGAACAGCCGCTGATATCCAGGAAGGCTTCATCAATAGAAATAATCTCCATAATGGGAGAGTACCGGCTTAGAATGGAAAATACCTGTCTTGATACTTCCTGGTAGCGCGGCATATTTACCGGAAGAAATACTGCCTGAGGGCAAAGCCGGTAGGCTTGAGCAGCAGGCATAGCTGACCTTATACCGAATTTTCTAGCTTCATAGGAGCAAGTGGATACTACGCCACGGGAATGGATACTTCCTCCTACTATAACTGGTTTACCCCGCAGTGAAGGGTTATCCAATTGTTCAACCGAAGCAAAAAAGGCATCCAAATCACAGTGTAGAATATTAGTAAGTTCTGCCATGGATTACCCTCCGGAAAAGTAAATAATATATATTAATTATAGCACGGAGGGAATACAGCTCAACCCCTGTAGGGGCGCTTACTAAGCGCCCGAACCTTAACGGGCGAGTCCGCGAGCCCATGAATATTAAGCGATAGTTGAACGATGACTAGCAGGAGCAGATCCTCGTGTGGAGGAAAAGAGGTAAAGGCGAGGGTCTACCCACCAGAATCCTCTCCGGCAGAGGCCTTTTATCAGAGGCCGAGATTTCTCCATACCACCAATAGAAGACCGGGCTTTTCCGGAATACAATGATTGCTCCTGCAACTAACCACATGAAACGGGCAGCGAATAGCAGCCCCTACGCCGCATGGAGCCAAGGCTTCGCCTCCCGCCTCACCCCTCACGGATTCGGTCCCCTAACCAACTAACCAACTAGCCAACTACCAGGCGACCCTTTGCTTCCCATTGACTTAAAGCACAAAAATTATTATCATGATAGAACAAATGTTCTGCAAGGAAGTCCTGAAAGATGGAACGGGTTATTTTACATTCGGATCTTAATAATTTTTATGCTTCGGTGGAATGCCTCCATCGGCCGGAGATACGCAATAAACCGGTTGCGGTCTGCGGTGATCCTTCAGCACGGCACGGAATCGTCCTGGCCAAAAATTACCCCGCCAAGGCCACTGGCATCAAAACCGGTGAGGTGATCTGGCAGGCCAGACAAAAATGCCCGGGACTGATCGTGGTCCCGCCTAATTTTCCGCTTTATCTGCGCTTTGCCCGCCTGGCCCGGGGCATTTATGCCGATTATACTGATCAAATCGAACCTTTTGGGTTGGATGAAGCCTGGCTGGATGTGGCCGGCAGTTTCCACATTCACGGAGACGGCATTCAGATCGCCGATGAAATTAGAGAAAGGATCAAATTTGAAATGGGTGTAACGGCTTCAGTAGGGGTAAGTTATAATAAAATTTTTGCCAAATTGGGCAGTGACATGAAAAAACCAGATGCCACCACAGTTATTACCCGGGATAATTTCAAAGAAATTGTTTGGCCGCTGCCAGCCGAAGATTTATTGTATGTAGGCCGGGCTACCAAACGCAAGCTTTT
>JAAZFJ010000027.1 GCA_012511795.1 Syntrophomonadaceae bacterium | reverse complement strand
TTCTTAGATCGTCCAAATACTCTTGTGGTTTCTTTAAAGCCATTTATCTCACTCCTTCTAAAATTTTACCCTTATATACTGTAACATGAATTTGCTTTTATATTAATGCAAAAAACATGCCACTTTTGGTTGAAATTAACCATTTTTATGGTTAATCTATTTTTTGAGAACTACAAACGCTAGTATAGAGGCCTTTTAAATATATAAACTTTCAATAGTTTTTTGATTAATATTCTTTAAACATTAATTTCTAATGTTCAATAAACTAATAATGAATCAATATTGAATCATTTATTATATGAAGCGAATCGTTTTCGCATCGCCGTTCTTTTTCCTTCAATATAGTTAGTAAAAAATGCTCTGATACTTTCATATAAGATAAATATTTATTAAAAGTTATAGTAAACCAAAAACTAATATGGTAATATTTTACAAATGGATTTAATTGTTCGAGGAGGTTTGGTGTGGCAAGCCATTTCGAAAAAAGAATCAAAGACATATTCCCGAACCTTTTTAATTTTCTCAACAAACATGCTTTAACAGGCAAAACTAATGACCTGAATCACATCAATCCCACTGTTTATATTCGCAAAGCTTTATTGACTGCCCGGTTTTTACTGGTGTTCCTGACTTCACTTTTTTATTTGGCCGGGCCGCCCCAATCAGCTTTGCATATTAAAATTTCTGTTGTATTGGCCATGCTGGCTGCTGTGATCCTGGCTCAGAGCCTTTACAACAACAAAGAGATCGTGGACCTTTTATTCCACATATATGATCCGTATAAAACCATCCGGTCCTGCAAAAGTAAAAAATCACTGCTGCTTTTCCTGCTGGGTATAGAGATCACCGGCACTGTCCTGGTCACCCTGCCTACCGGCGGCCTCAGCAGTCCCTTTGTCTGGTATGCATTAAGTCCCATCATGGTATCAGCTTTTTATCTTCGAACCAACAATTCCTGGCTGACCATGGGTTTGTTTCTCACAGCGACCCTGCTCTTACACTCGACACTAATGGGATTTGCTCTTTTTGAAATGTCAGTCTTGGTGAATCATATGAGTTTGATCATGATTTTTTGTATCACCACTGCCTTATGCCAGATGTTTGCGGTTTTGTTCAAGGAACTGGCCAGGGCTCATTCAAAACTGGAAGCAGCTCATGTAGAAAGTAAAAATGCCCTGGCTCATACTACATCACTGTACCAGGCTTTGGAAGCCTGTTCTTATGGAGAAGATCATCTGCAGATCGCTGATATACTGGCAGAATATGCTGCCCGGCTGTGCCGGAGACCGGCAGCCTGTTTTATAAAAGAAGCAGGCTCGGTCTGGCTAGATTCAGGTTTAAACAGCAGACACCTGAAGATTGCCGGGGAATTCAGCGAGCTTTATTACCGTCCCTGGGAACAGCAGCTGGATCAGCTCTGTAATCAACTGACCCATGAACAGAATGCCGTTTTGCCATGCAGTTGGGATCATAATTGCAGCCTGATTTGCCAGCCTCTTTATTACCATGGTGAAAGCTTTGGTATTTTATCCTGCCTGGCACCCCGCGATCCGGATAACAGTTTCGAAAACAATATGAAATCCCTTTCCTTCCTGGCCGGCTTAGGTGCGATTACATTGGAAAGACTGCAAGCAGACAAGCTGTTCGGGCGTCTGCTGGTTAGTGAAGAACAAAATCGGATCGCCAATGACATACATGATGGGGTGGCCCAGTATCTTTTCAGTATGGCATGTTCCCTGCATCTTATAGGTCAGCAGAATACCAGTGTAAAAGATCCCAAAGTACAGCAGCAGTTGAAACTGCTGGAGAATTTGGCCAGCAAAGCCGCTCGGGAACTGAAAGCATCAATTTACGGCTTAAGTCCTCATAAACGGGGAGAAAACATTTTTGTAGAAATGATCAATTCCTATCTGGACGATTTAGGCAGAATGCATGGGATCAGGGTGGATCTGCAGGCTGAAGGAAACGAAAGCGTCCTTAGTCCCTCTTTGCGTAAGGCATTGTACCGTCTGATCAGAGAAGCTTGCAGCAATGCAATCCGGCACGGCAAATGCGAATCCCTGACCGTTTCCCTGAAGATGGATATGAAACAGATCCTTATCGAAATACAGGATGATGGATGTGGTCTCCATTGGAAGAAAATAAAGGAATTGAAAAAGAACGGACTGGGACTGGGCAATATGATCCAAACCGCTGAAAGGTATGGCGGAAAACTGGAAATAGACAGTGTTAAAGGGAAGGGAACCACCATCAGGTGTATGATTCCCCACCTGCTCCCTGACATGGAAAAGGAGGTCAGATATGTTGGAAATACTGCTCATTGATGATCATCCCCTGGTCATGCAAGGGATCAGTTCAATCATTCAGTGTCATGATGGATTTGAAATCGTGGCTTCTGCCTCCTGCTGCCGGGAAGGACTGAGGTTATTGACTGAGCTTAAGCCTGATATGGCTTTGGTGGATCTCCACTTTCCCGGAGAATACGGCCTTGATATAGTCAAGGAAGGGAGGAACGCTGTTCCCCGATGCCGTTTTATTATTTTGAGTTCCTCGGGCAATTATGCAGATATCAAAAGAGCCATGAATGAAAAAGTGGAAGGATACATTTTAAAAGAAGCCCTGCCTGAAGAGATCATCAATGCCATAAAACTGGTAGCCAAAGGCAGAACTTATATCGATCCGTCCATTATGCAGACCCTGATGAAAAACAACAGGGATCCCATAGAAGAACTGACTGCCCGGGAACTGGAGGTGCTGTCCGAAGTAGCCGGCGGCAGATCCAACCGGGATATCGCCGATAAACTATATGTTACCGAATACACCGTGAAAAAACATGTGAGCCAGATCTTATATAAGCTGAACCTTTCAGATCGCACCCAGGCAGCTCTTTATGCATTTTCGCGGGGTATGGGAATGACTGAACCTGATCGGGGAAGTCTGCCTCATATGGTACCAAAGTATACCGAGTAAATTCTCCTCTCGTCCCGGGTATTTTAGACCTTGGAGTGTAGGACTTAAGTTGGGGTATTAGTAAACTCAAATTACAGCATCAACGCAGTAATTTTACTGGAAGAAAAACTCACAGAGATTCCCACTAAGCCCCACTTATTAAAGGAAAGGAGGTTTGAAGACAGATCAGTAAAGTAAAGCGCCGTAAAAATCATAAATATGGATGGGTTTTGTTTATATTATGTATTGCTTCTGTAACAGGACTGGGTCTTATGGGAACGGCAATGGCGATGTGGGGGAAAAGTCTGCATATTGATGAAGTTGTTCACACAGGAAAGGTTGAAGTAGTATATCTGGACACGCAAGGTTACCTTGATGAGAAATTTTACCGGGAAGATTTTGATCAATTGGCCTGGGGGGTACCAAATGATTGTATATCCTATGACTTATGCAACACAGGGGAACCCATGCTCTATGAGAGGGATAAAGCGATTGGCTTTGCGGTCATGCAGATGGACCGAATGGATGAAATCGGTATTTCATTCAGTATTAAAAACAGCGGCACGATTCCGGTGAAAATCGATGAGGAGCTGGAAATAAGACAAGTAACTGGCGGCTCAGAAGCTGTAAACCTGAAAAGTTTCACCATGGATAAATGGGAAATAGAACCGGAGGAGGTAGTATACGGCAGTATAGTGCTGTCCGGCAATGTAAATATTTTTCCTGATCCCTGTTACTTAACTATCCCCATTCATGTGATCCAGTGGAACGGCAGTTTTATTGACAGCCTGCCCTGGTGGAAGGATACCTTGTATATAAGAGCAACCCTAAATGGCTGATCTTGTATCAGGGGTACATAAGAATCCTGCCGCCGGTAAAAAGAAGTTCTTTAAAAATGAGGAGGATAAAAATGAAAAAGATCAGAATTTTGGCATTATTAATGGTGTTCGCTTTTGCAGCTCTGGGCGGAGCATATGCAATGTGGTCAGATTCCCTGGTGATTGATGAAACCGTTAAAACCGGAAACCTGGATGTTACTTTTCTTCCTGACAAATCATTCAATCCTGATCCCGGCCCCAATTACGAGGGTTACATTAATATTTCTGATCCCTACGGTGTATATGGAACAACTGCAGATGGCGAAGGACTGGATGAATTGGATCAGGGCAATGATAATGCCAACAAGAATATAGGACAAATCGAATATAAGATTAAAAAACAGCAAGATGATGAAGGAGCCTTCAGTAATGTTAATGACCTAATGACTATTACCCTGAAAAATGGTTACCCCGGATACCAGGAACGCATCTTCACCACCATTAAAAATGTGGGTACCGTACCAGCCAAATTCGATATTGATACCATCAATGCACTTTCTATTAAAGATGACCTGCTGGTGGAGATCTGGTTTGATGCTGTTCCTACTTTACAAAAAGACAATGGGGCAGATTATATGGTATGGACCAATGATCCCGGTTGTGATAACCCCTACAGTGCAGTTAAATTAGAAGGTTACCAGATCGATCCCGGTGAAGAGATCCCGGTAGCGATATATACCCGGGTCAGACAGGCAGCAGAACAGAAGACAACTTATGATTTCTCCATAGAACTCAAAGCAATTCAGTGGAATGAATATAATTTCGAATTACCGAATGACATCAAAGGGAATACACAAAATAGAGTCGACCGTGTAATCGACAAACAGGATAATCCTCAAGAACCCAAGTTTAATAGTATCAATAATTTGCTAGATTAATAGCTATTAACGGGGAGGAGAGATCAACCTCTCTTCCCCGTTTTTCCCTGTAAAACTGCCTGTTTTTCTACTCGTAACTGGTTTTCTTTTCGATTTCGAATAATTGCCCAGAGGTGGACTATGATGGGAGTAAAATATTTGCATCAAAGAAAAGCTATATACTATCCGCTGATGGTCTTTGGCAGTTTAGTAGCCGCATTTTTACTGGACAACCTGGTTTTGGGGCCAAAAATTGCTGGCATAGCCGGCAATTATCTGCTGCCTGTTGTAATGTGGTCCTTATTGATCATCCTCCTGCTGCGGATCCCTCAGGTAAAATACAGCGGCAAACTGCGCCTGCGCCGGCTGCTTCGCTGGGGAGCTCTGATCTGCGTCCTGATCGCCATCCTGGGTTCGATTTTGCAGGGATTTCTGGGCGGCTTCGGCAAAAGCCCCTATGACCACAGCCTGCTGGGGATCACCATCAATCTTTTAACACTGGGCTCTGCCCTGGCAGCCATCGAACTTTGCCGCTCATGGCTGTTAAACCGCTTTTTTTACAGGCGTCCCTGGTTTGGCATAACCTGCACTGCCCTGTTTTTTACTTTGCTGCTTATGCCCTGGCACAAATTAGCCAGCCTGTCTGATATCAAGGCTGCCACAGAATTTATTGGTATCAGCTTTTTTCCGGGCCTGGCACAAAACATTCTTACAACCTATCTGGCCTATTTGGGAGGACCGGTACCGGCCATGATTTACCGGGGAGGGATCCTGGCTTTTGAAAATTTGTCTCCCATCCTGCCTGGAGGAGATTGGATCATGGCCGCTCTTTTCGATACTATTGCACCTCTGCTGGCCTTGGTGGTGGTACAGCAGATCTACAAAGAAGCAGCCAAAGAAATCAAAATCACACGCCAGAGAGAGGAATACCTTTCCTGGATCGGGACCTGTCTGGCCTCGGTTTTGATCATGTGGTTCTGTCTGGGTGTATTCAGCTATAGCCCACGGGTGGTTTTAAGCGGCAGCATGATGCCCTCCATCAAAATTGGTGACGTGGTGATCGTTCACAAGGTATCCGGCACGGCAGCGGAAATCGGTGATATCGTCATGTTTCCTCTGGGCAGTATGAAAGTGACCCATCGGATCGTTGCTGTGGAGGAAAAAGAAGGGGAAAGATTTTTTACCACCAAGGGAGATGCCAATAGTGACCCGGATAGCGATCTATTGCCGGAAAAAAACGTACAGGGCGAGGTGGTAATGGTCATACCTAAAATAGGATGTGTCAGCCTTTTAATGCGCGGCGCTTACAGTTCCGTTTTTACTACCTAAAAGGAGGGAGGATCGTGACACCGGGTGAATTCATGACCATCCTGGAGGTCAAGGCAGTATTGGATGATCTGTATGAAGAACTGCAAGCCCTGAAAGGTTCTGTTTACTTTCAGACCATACCGGTCCGGCAGTATCTTGTTATGGCACAAGAAGCCGTGGAAGCAATTATGAAAAAAGGAGCAGATATATGAGCAGAAAGATAAGGATAAACCCAACTTTACGTAAAAGTATCCTGACAGTCTTGGTTTTGCTGCTGTTGGGCTCAGGTGGAATGGCCATCTGGTGGTATTTGCAGCCAACTGAAAAAACAGAGGAGGCAGCTGTTTACAACTGCCTGCAGGAAGCTGAGATCAACTACCGGGTCTATTACCTTGCAAACAATTTCTTCACCAATGAGGGTGCTGACCCTGGCCTTGCTTACATGACGCCATTGACCAACTACATCAATACCAGTTATACTTACCGGTTTAAAGGTGACAGTCAGGCGGAAGTAAACGGGGAGTATAAAGTGACCGCTGCTTTGACCGGTTATCTTACCCGGGAAAAGGCAGGCAGCAAAGATGAAACGGAATTGGTGAAGCTCTTTGAAAAAGAAGAACTGCTCATCCCTGCTACCCCTTTTCAAACCAAAGATCAGGTCCTGACCATAAACAATCAGGCTCCGGTGAATTTTCGCAGTTATGTGGATTTCATCAATGCCGTCAATCAGGAACTGCGTATAACATCAAATCTTGTTCAGCTGAGTATCACCTATCATGTAAGCTCCCTTATCAAAACAGCGGATGGAGAAGTAAAGGAAGAATTGGCCCCGGTCATGATCATCCCGGTGGAAGGCAATACCTTTATGGTACAGGGGCAGCTTATGGATCAAAAAGAAGGGACCGTTACCAAAGCTCAGCTGGTTCCCGTTCCTGAAGCAAGAACCTTATTTAGAAATTATACCATTGCAGCTGCAGTTTTCCTGTTTTTGCTGCTGTTGATGTCAATTAAAACAACAGAAAGGGTCAGAGATCCGCTGGAAAATGAACTGAAGAAAATCATGAAAAAGTATGGTGATTTTATTGCCGCCGGAAGAGGTGCCATCCCGGCCGTGGATCATGAAAAAACTATCGTGATGCAATCCTTTGATGATCTGATCAAAGTGGCCGATGAGATAGGACAGCCGGTTCTCTATGATAATAACCGCGGCAGAAATCATACCTTCTGTGTCATCAGTGATTTACTGGTTTACAGATATAATCTGAAAGATGCTGTATAGTGTCCATAGGCATCTTTATGCTTTTTCATTTATCATAAAAAGCAAAAACCGCTGAAATTATTTTCAGCGGTTCTTTTCATCCTCAACTGTTTTGCCTTTTCTTTATCCTATTTGTCTCAACAGGTTGACCATCTCAATGGCTGATATTGCTGCATCTACACCTTTATTACCCGCTTTGGTGCCAGAGCGTTCAACGGCCTGCTCAATGGAGTCAGTGGTGATTACACCGTAAATCACCGGTTTGCCTGAGCTTAATCCTACCTGGGCAACCCCTTTAGTCACTTCTGCGGAAACATATTCGAAATGGGGTGTCGCTCCGCGGATCACTGCCCCCAGACAGATCACAGCATCATACTCTCTAGCTGCCATTTTCTGCGCTGCAAGGGGTATTTCAAATGCTCCCGGAACCCATGCGATCTCAATGTCTGCTTCCGCCACTCCGTGTCTTTTCAGAGCATCCAGACAGCCTGACAAGAGTTTGTTGGTAAAAAATTCATTGAAACGGGATACAATAATACCAAATTTTTGTCCTTCTCCGACCAGTTGGCCTTCAAATACTTTTGTCACTTCGTTACCTCCTTAAATATTGCTTAAAAGATGGCCCATTTTGTCTTTTTTCGTTTTTAAATATTTTTGGTTTTCTTTTTTGCTGGGAATTTCAATTGGTATTCTTTTTACTACTTCCAGGTCATATCCTTCCAAACCTTTGATTTTCTTAGGATTGTTGGTCATCAAGTGCATTTTTTTAACGCCGATATCAACCAGGATCTGGGCTCCGATTCCATAATCTCTCAGGTCTTCCGGGAAACCCAGTTCCAGGTTGGCCTGAACCGTATCCCGGCCGTTGTCCTGCAGATGATAGGCCCTGATTTTATTTACCAGTCCTATTCCGCGCCCTTCCTGGCGCATATATAATAAAACTCCTTTGCCGGCTTCTTCGATCATCTCCAGGGCAGTTTCCAACTGTTCACCGCAGTCACAGCGCAAGGAGCCCAATACATCACCGGTCAAACATTCAGAATGAACTCTTACCAAAATCGGTTCATTTTCCTCCCATTCACCTTTTACCAGTGCCAGATGCCCTTTTTTGTCCAGTAATGATTCATAGGCATAAGCGGTAAATTCTCCCCATTTAGTGGGCAGACAGGCTGTTGATACCCGTTCCACCAGTTTTTCGTTGCGTCTGCGGTATTCTATCAAATCAGCAATGGAAACGATTTTCATATCATGCTTTTTTGCAAATTCCATTAATTCCGGGAGTCTGGCCATGGTACCGTCATCATTGATGACTTCACAGATTGCCGCCGCCGGGTAAAGACCCGCTGCCTTGGCCAGATCGATGGAACCTTCGGTATGGCCCGCCCGGCGCAGAACCCCTCCTTCTTTATAACGCAGGGGGAATATATGGCCGGGTCTGCGGAAATCACCAGCTGTACAATTGCTGTCGATCAAAGCTTTGATGGTTTCGGCACGTTCAAAGGCAGAAATGCCGGTTGTGGTATCCTTGTAATCCACGGAAACGGAAAATGCGGTTTCATGATTATCCGTATTTTCAGTAACCATTGGCGGGATTTCCAGTTCATCCAGTCTCTCTCCGGTTACCGGAACACATACTAAACCTTTGGCATAGGTTACCATAAAATTGATAATCTCCGGGGTCGCTTTTTCAGCAGCTACTACCAGGTCGCCTTCGTTTTCACGATCTTCATCATCTACTACTATTACCATTTTTCCCTGTCTGATGTCATTTATTGCTTCTTCAATTGTGTTAAGCATTGTGCTGCCTCCTTTATATAAAACCGTTTTCTGATAAAAAACCCATATTGAGTTCCTTTCGTGATTTAGCTTCATCACCTGTCTTCATTAGTTTTTCTACATATCTGCCTATCAGGTCACTTTCCAGATTTACCTCTTTTCCCTCACTTTTCCCTCCCAGAGTGGTTAAGTGTGCTGTATGGGGAATCAAGGAAACTGTAAAATAATCACCGGTAACGTCGATCACCGTAAGACTAATGCCGTCGATGGCAATAGAACCTTTGGGGACCACATATTTAAGCACCGATGTTGGAGCATTGATCTTATAAACAATGGCTATATCATATTTTTCTTTTTGGGTGATGGTGCCAATGCCATCAACGTGCCCCTGTACCAGATGGCCGCCTAAACGGTCACTTAAACGCAAAGCACGTTCAAGATTCACTTTGCTGCCATTATCAAGGTTTTTTAAAGTAGTTTTATTCATGGTTTCCGGCATTACATCTGCGATAAAACAGCCTGTTTCAAACCTGGTTGCTGTTAAACAGACCCCGTCAACAGCTATGCTGTCACCAATCCTGGTTTCCTCCAAGACCTTCCCGGCGGCTATCCTGAGCTGAATGGAGCTGCTGCCCCGGTTAATACTTTGTATGGTACCTATTTCCTCAATGATTCCGGTAAAAATAATATCACCACCTTGTATATCCGGTTATCAGGATATCTTTTTCAATTTGTTTATATTCAATCTCATCTAATAATACAGCATCTTTCATAAGTGTTATTCCGTTTCCGGCCACTGGTGTGGGAGCACTCTTTCCTCCTATTAATTTGGGGGCAATAAACCAGTAAACTTTATCTACCAGCTTATTTTCCAGCATATAAGCGTTGATATTGGCCCCGCCTTCAACCAGAATGCTTAAAATTCCCATTTCCCCTAAAATGGGCAGTGCCTTTTCTATCGGTACTGCTTCCGGCGTACCTCCCAGTTCGATGATTCTAATCCCCATGTTCTCCAATCTTTCTGCTTTACATTGGTTTTTCACGGTAGAAGTCAGTATAATCGTAGTTTGTTCTTTTGCGGTCTGTACGATCTGATTGTTTAAGGGAATGTCCAAATTACCATCAACGATTATTCGCACCGCATCTCTTTTATCTTCTTCTAAAAGGCGGGTATTCAAGCGGGGGTTATCGGTGAGTACCGTACCGATCCCGGCCATTACCGCATCATACTGGTTACGCAGCGTATGTACAAAGTATCGGGATTTGTCTCCGCTGATCCATCTTGAATCCCCGCTGTAGGCTGCGATTTTGCCGTCCAGTGTCATGGCTGTTTTCAGGGTGATAAAAGGTATCTTATGTTCGATATATTTAAAGAAAAACTCATTTAAGCGCAGCGCTTCTTTTTCCAGGATCCCGGTAACGATTTCCACTCCGTTATCCTGCAGGATTTCGATGCCCCCGCCGTCTACTTTGGGGTTGGTGTCCTTACAGGCAATTACGGCACGTTTTATCCCCGCTTTCACCAGAGCCAGAGCACAAGGTGGTGTCTTGCCATAATGACTGCAGGGTTCCAGGGTAACATAGATCGTTGCCCCCCGGGCATCGGGACCCGCTTCTTCCAGGGCCAGAACTTCTGCATGGGCAGTACCTGCTTTCTTATGGTATCCCTGGCCCACAACTTTACCATTTTTAACGATCACCGCTCCCACTGCCGGATTGGGACTGGTCCTGCCCAGGCCTTTGCGGGCTAGTTCCAAAGCCATTTGCATGTATGTGCTATCTTTATCAATTTTCATTTTTTGTCTGCCCCTTCTTAAAATTAAAAAACCCGATTTTTCATCGGGTTAAAAGGCATAATCAGTAATATAAATCAAATCACAGTGAATTATGACCTCTCTTCTCCCATCCAGACTGTTACTGTCGGCTTCGGAATCCAACCGAATCTTGCCTTTAAAGGCTCGCGGGCTTTACCGCCGATAGGGAATTTCACCCATCCCCGAAGAAAAGTTCAAAAGCTATTCAATTTTTTACATATTATCACGCAGACAGGCTCCGGTCAATATATTAAAAGTTTTTAAGGGTTTTTATTGCCAGTTCCGGGTTCTCATGATGAAACACATAAGAGCCAGCCACCAGAACATTGGCACCGGCTTTGATCACTTCCGGGGCAGTCTGATCATTGATTCCTCCATCAACTTCCAGATAGGCCGCCTTATTATGTTGGTCAAGCATGGTTTTTACAGTACTTATTTTGGGCAATACAGCAGGAATAAAACTCTGTCCGCCAAATCCCGGATTTACTGTCATTAAAAGCACCAGGTCAACCTCGGCTATTATATTTTCCAGCATCACTGCGGGTGTAGCAGGGTTAAGTGACACACCTGCCTTGCAGCCGGCCTGTTTAATCATAGCGATCAAACGGTTCAAATGGTTGGTGGCTTCAGCATGAACAGTGATCAGGTCTGCTCCGGCCCGGGCAAAATCGGTTATGTAGTTTTCGGGATGCTGGATCATTAAATGGACATCGAAAAACAGGTCGGTAGTTTTTCTTATATCCGCCAATACCTGTGGGCCAATGGTAATATTGGGCACGAAATGTCCATCCATTACATCAATATGCAGCCAATCTGCACCGGCCATTTGCACTTTCTTTATATCACTGCCCAGCCTGGCAAAATTGGCCGATAGTATGGAAGGGGCAATAATTGTCACTTATAACACCTCTCGTTTGCAATTAACTCTTCTAAAAATATCAGATAGTTTTCATATCTGAATTCTGCTATTTCTCCATTGTTCACTGCTTCCTTTATACCGCAATCCGCTTCTTTGTTATGTTTACAGTTTCCGAAGCGGCATTTGGTCATTTTGTCATTAAAATCAGGGTAATAGTGTGTCAGATCCTGACTATTGATGGAGGGTAAATCAAGTATGCTGAATCCTGGAGTATCAGCAATCAATCCTCCCTCAGCAAGGGGATATAATTCTACATGCCTGGTAGTATGTTTTCCCCGGCCAATCTTTTTACTGACTTCCTGGGTTTTAATATTTTGCCCTTCGGTTAATTCTGAGAGCAAACTGGATTTCCCGGCACCGGAAGGTCCGGCCAATACTGCTATCCGGTCTTTGATTGCTGATCTTACCCGATGGATTCCCTGACCTGTTTTTATGGAGGTGCGGATAAAATGAAAGCCTGCTTTTTCATAATAATCCATCCATTCTGCTTTCATGCTTTTTGCCAGATCGGATTTATTAAGCAGAATATATGGGGTTATATGGTTATAATAGGCCAGTATCAACAGTCTATCCAACAACGGCAGGTTTGGAACCGGTTTATCATTAGCCATTACGATAAGTACAATACCTACATTGGCCACTTTAGGCCGGGTTAGCTCGTTTTTCCGCGGCAAAATATTCTCCAGTATTGCCCGGTTACTATCAAGAGGTGTATATTCAACATTGTCACCGCTTAAAATCTGTTTTTTAATTTTTCCCCGGGTTTTGCATTCGATAATTTTACCGCTTTCATCCTGTACATAGTAAAAACCGCTGTAGTTTTTAATGACCAGTCCTCGCCTGAATTCGGGCATAAATCTCCTCCCGCTGTTTTATAGTTCTATTGTGCGAAAATGTTTACCGTTTAATTCAATATCTACTTTGGCATCTCCAAAATAGCTTACACCAACATGAACATCATCCTCTGCATGGTGCAGTTGATTATATATCTCTCTTTTACCCTGGGCATCTGTAAGTTTGATCACGACCTTATAATAATCCTGCTCTTCAGGTAATTGAAACTCAATGGCTTTGCTGGTGGCAACAGGACCAGGGCCTTTGCTGACAGTTACGTTGATCTTACTTCCCTCATCAATCATCACTCCAGGTTCAGTATCCTGGAAGGTTATCCGGCCGGCAACGTACTCGTTACTTTCCTTTTCATCAACAGTACCGATTTCCAGTTTATTTTCCCTGAGTACATTTTTGGCTTCCTGCAGACTGAGCCCGAGTAAAGAAGGCATATTGACCCGTTCAGGAGTCTTTCCTTTACTGTACATGATATTGATTTTAGTTCCCTCAGCCGCTTTGCTGCCAGCTATGGGGCTATGGGATATAACAAAATTTTCAGGAAATCTGTCATCATAGGTGCCTTCAACAACTCCCCTGGTGAAGCCTTTATTACGCAGTTCTATTTCTGCCTCGCTTACTGTAAGGCCGATCAAACTGGGTACAGACAGGAGTTCCGCACCGGTGCTTATGATCACTTCTATTTCCCGTCCTTCTTTAACTTTCTGCCCGGCGGCAGGATTTTGTGATAAGATCTGGTCTGCTTCGAATTGCTCGCTGCTCTGCCTGTCTATTACTTTCATTCCCAGATTGACTTTTGTCAGTTCATCATTGGCTTCCTTTATCATCATTCCTTCAATTTGTGGTACGATCACTTCATTGCCGAAGATATTTCCCCCCAGTTGAAACAAAACGCCGAACAAAAGGCCTAATACAGCGATAGAAATAATCACCCAGCCTCTGGGGCGAAGTTTTTTCCTGGCCATATCCGCTCCCCCTTCGTTATCATCAATTGATGGTATCAATATGGTTTTGCCGTTGTCCTTGTTTCGTTGGTAAACAGGATAGGCATCACTGTTAAAATCACGAAGGGCATTATGCAATTCTTCGGCAGTTTTAAAACGGCGGGCCGGATTTTTTTCCATAGATTTCAGAATAACATTTTGCAGACCTATAGGTATATCTTGATTTATTTCTCTGGGCAGCACAGGTTCATCATGTATATGCTTTAAAACTACAGTTATGGGGCTTTCCGCATCAAAAGGTACATTGCCGGTGAGCATTTCATATAAAACACATCCCAGGGAATATAGATCTGTTGCCGGTGTTACCGGTTCACCTTTTGCCTGCTCAGGGGCTATATAATGAACCGTACCTTCGATATGCCCATTAAAGGTAAGGGTTTTTTTACTGACGGCCTGGGCAATACCAAAATCGGCAACTTTAACAATACCGGATTTGGTGATCAGGATATTGTGAGGCTTGATATCCCGATGAATAATACCGTTTTCATGGGCAGCCTGCAGACCGTCACATATCATAGAAGCAAAATCCACTGCTTTATTGACGGAAAGAGGAGCATGGAGGGTAATAAAATCCTGCAGAGTCTTGCCTTCCACATATTCCATAACAATATAATGCTTGTTGTTTTGCTGTCCTACATCAAATATATTTACAATGTTAGGATGTGATAGTTTTGCTGCTGCCAGTGCTTCAATCCTGAACTTTTCTACAAAGGAAGGATCATTTGAGTATTCATCTTTCAGTACTTTTACTGCTACAACACGATCCAGAATCCGGTCATGGGTTTTGTAAACAAAAGCCATACCGCCTTCGCCGATTATTTCAATTATTTCATACCTTTGGGCTAAAAGAGTCCCTATCAAAGCTTTACCTCCCATATCAAATACAAAGGACGATTACTGTAATATTATCGTAACCGCCTTTATCCAGTGCAGCATTCACCAGTTTTTCTGCCAGCTGCTCTGCATTAGCATCTGATCTGTAATGATTTATGATCGATAAAATTTCTATATCCTCCAGCATATCGCTTAGACCGTCACTGCAAAGCACAATATAATCCCGGGGCTTTATTTCTATTGTAAAATTATCAATATGTACTTCTTCCTGTACTCCCAGTGCACGGGTTAATACATGGTTATAAGAACAGGTTCTGACTTCTGATTCTTTTAATAAACCATCGATTACCATTTGCTGGGCTAAAGTATGGTCTCTGGTGATTTTTTTTATCTGGTTTTCCCGCAGCAGATATAATGAGCTGTCACCTACGTTGGCAATGGTCAGGGAATCATTTTCAATAAATGCAGCAGTTACTGTTGTGCCCATCTCATGGAATTCGATTTCTTCCAAACCTGCCTGCCATATTGAATCATTGGCTTTAATGATAGCATTGTTTAAAGCAGCGATCTTATCCTGCTCATCACCTCTGAAGAAAGCACTGCCGATGATCTCTGTGGCAATTCTCGAAGCTGTGTCACCGCCTTTATGACCGCCCATTCCATCACATATCACAAACAGATTATGCTCTCTGTCTAAAATAAAGTTGTCTTCATTTTTTTTACGGACCAACCCAATATGTGACAATCCAGCTGCATCCATTAAATCCACCTCAATCCACACCTACTGGCTCCTGCTGTTTCTTTTCATTACCAGTTGTCCGCAGGCTGCTTCTATGTCTGCACCTTTTTCTTCACGCAGTGTAACATTCAACCCGCCCTGCAGCAGACAGTTATAAAACTGCATGACCTTCTCCGGGGCTGGCTTGCTAAAATCCAGTCCCGTAACTTTATTATAGGGAATCAGGTTAATATTTGCCATCAAAGGTTTAATAAGTTTAATTAAATTTCGGGCATCCTGTTCACTGATGTTCACTTTATCAAGCATAATATACTCAAAAGTTACCCGGCGATTGGTCTTGTTAATATAATCTTCCACTGCTTTCATAAGAACTTTAAGGGGGTATTTACGGTTTATTGGTATCAATTTATCTCTTAACTGGTTGTTAGCTGCATGGAGTGATATAGCCAGGGTAATTTGCAATCCTGTTTCAGCCAAACGATTGATGCCTTTCACCTCACCACTGGTGGATATGGTTATATGCCTCTGGCCTATATTGATCCCTTTAGAATCATTGATGATCTTGATGGATTTTAAGGTTTCACTGAAATTTAATAAAGGCTCTCCCATGCCCATGTATACAATATTGGAGATCAGGCTCTCGTCATCACTCTTCAGACGCTTTTGCAGTTCTTTTTTGGAACCTAATACCTGCCCTACAATTTCATAGAATTCCAGGTTTCTCTGGAAACCTGACTGTCCTGTTGCACAAAAAGCGCAGCCAATGGGGCAGCCTACCTGGGTTGAAATACATAAGGTGTATTTGCTGTTTTTATCAGGGCTGTGGGGGATAACAACGGTCTCAATTTTCTTTTTGTCTTCCAGTTCCATGGAAAACTTCCGGGTCCCGTCTTTTGATACCCTTTGTTTTAAAACCCGGGGAATGGATATTTCAGCGATTTTATCAAATTCACTTCTAACTTCTTTTGGAAGATCAGTCATTGCATAGAAAGAAGCTGTCTCTTTGTTATAGATCCATTTGAAAATCTGCCGGGCACGATATTTGGGCTGGCCGTTTTGAACTACAAAATCTTCCATCTCTTCAAGGCTCAAGCCCAGCAGTTCAGTTTTTTCTTTCTCCATAGGTATTTAAGTCTGCCTCCTCATTAACGCATAAAACATACCATCAGTGCCGTATTTGCCTGGAACAACAGTCAGCATTCCCATTTCAGCAGATTTCTGGTCATCTTCTTCTAATCCAAAATACGAAATATGCCGGAAGAAATTTTCCAATTTAAATTCCGATTTCTCCTTCAAAAACCGCCTCACTAACATCTCATTCTCTGCATTGTTAACAGTGCATGTAGAATAAAGCAGCAAGCCATTTTTTTCAACCAAATGACTGGCCTTTAAAAGCAGCTTAAACTGCAGCTGGGGCAATTCATCCATGGCCTTCTGACTTTGCCGCCATCTTAAATCAGCGCGCCGGTTTAGTACGCCCAGTCCCGAACATGGCACGTCCAGCAGCACTCTTGCAGCAAGGGGACTGTCTGCTTCGATTTCCAGAATGTCCTTACGATAAATTGTAACAATTTTTATCCCCAGTCGGTCACAATTTTTTTGCAGCAGTTTCAGCTTCTGTTCATATAGTTCATATGCTCTTATGCTGCCCTTGTTTTCCATTAATTCTGCCAGATGGGTAGTCTTGCCCCCCACCCCGCTGCATAAATCATATACATTATGACCAGGAGAAACCTGAAGAATAGATGCAGCCAGCATGGAAGCTTCGTTTTGAACATAGAAATAACCTTCTTTGTAAGAGGTGGTGTTTTCAAGGGATAAGGGCAGATGATCAATGTGAACAGCCCATGGCACTCTTTCGCTGACCCTGAAGATAATGTTTTGCTGCTCAAAAAGCTCCATCAAATCCTGCCTGGTTCCCCGTAGCTGATTGCTTCTGACTGTCAGGGCCGGAGGAAGATTATTGAACTTTAAAATGGTCTCGGTTGTTTCAGGACCGTATTTATCCATTAAAAGTTTAACGATCCATTCAGGATGGGAATAATAAACCGCCAGATACTGGATTTTATCCTCCGGATAGGTTAGCGTTTCTTTATTACGCTCCAGATTTCTTAACACTCCATTGGCAACCCTGCTCAAGGCTTGATTGGTTTTGGCCTTGGTTATTGTTACCGCATCATTGATACAGGCATAGGCAGGAATTCTATCCATAAACAAAATCTGGTAAGCTGACATTCTTAAAATAGTTCTTAACCAAGGGTTTATTTTTTTTATATCTTTGGCCAAAAAAAGAGCAAGCACCCAATCAAGGTGCTTCAACATGCGGGTAGTGCCATTTACAATTTCTGTCACCAGGTTCTTGTCTTCGTTTTTCAGCAGGTTTTCACCCAGTTCTTTTTCCAGGGCCAGATTGGCATAGGCACCTTTTTCAAATATATGATACAACAAATCTGCAGCAAGCATTCTTGGGTTATTAGCTATACTGCTTCGGTCTGTTTTCAATCGATCCACCCCTTTGGCTGCAAATCATTTTAACGGCTTTTTCTACATCAATTAAATTTACATCAGTGTTAATACAAGGTCCATTGGGTCTGCAGTTTAGAACTCCGACCACCGGCAGGGCTCCGGCGTCCTGTATACCGGAAGAAAGGTCTCTTTCACAGGCTACCGCAACAATTGCCTTAGGCCTGGCGTCTTTTATATACTTACGAGCCAGCGTTCCTCCTGTTGCCACTTTAATCACTGCTCCATATCGATCGGCAAGTTCCTTCAGCTCACCTATGCGGCATTTACCGCAATTCTTGCAGTTATTAATGTTTACAGTGATCTTATGGGGACAGTCAGAATTTTGAATACAATGGGGCAAGAGTATTAATATCTGCTCAGGTCTGATAAATATATGCTTGGATTCTACCAGAAAATTATTCACGGCAATAAATGAAGCCAGGATTTTTTCACGCTCGATGCGAAATATCTTGCCGATCAACACTGCCAAAGGGAATAATACATCATTTGAAAATCTGCTTAACATTTCCAGCAGCGGTGAAGGCCTGGACCTGGTGATCATAAGCACAATTGAAGTTATGCCAATGGCCAGGGTAATAAGTACTACTGCTACGAAGGAAGCAATGATTATGAGCAGCACCTGGTTCACAAATATATCACGGTTTCTCAGCAAATACCAGCCCAGGGTGATGATCAGTACCACAAACAGCAGACTGGCTCCCAGAAGGCCGATATAAATCCTTTTCTTAGTTTCCATCATATTTATACCTGTTTGCCTAGAATTGTACCTGTTTTCAGATGGTGGCCTTTCAAAAACTCTACCGTATTTATTCTTTTTTTACCCGGCTTCTGCAGTTCCAAAATTTCTATCCCCAGATTTCCAGTTTTAACAATAAAACCAACTGGTGAAAAACCAATGATTTCACCAGGTTGTCCGGTTACTGATTCCTGTGTAATTTTTCCTTTAAAGATCTTAAGGTTTTGCTCCCCTAAAATAGTACTGGCTCCCGGTTGGGGGTCCAATGCTCTGATTTGATTAATGATGCTTGCTGCCTGATCCTGCCAGTTAATAATTTCATCAGACTTTTTTATCATCTCCGCATAGGTAGCTTCTTGGTCATTTTGTTTGATGCGTTTAAGGGTGCCTTCTTTCAGCTGTTCTATAGTGTCAATGATCAGGTCAGCCCCGGCTGCAGCCAGGAGATCATGGAGTTCTCCATATGTAGTATCCTCATGAATAGTTACTTCCTGCTGCAGCAGTATATCTCCGGTATCAAGTCCTTCATCCATATACATGGTGGTGATCCCGGTTTTATTCTCTCCGTTCATTAAACATCTCTGTATCGGTGCAGCTCCCCTGTATTTAGGCAGGAGAGAAGCATGAATATTGATGCAGCCGGCATGGGGGAGCTTCAATAATGGCGGCGGAATGATCTGCCCATAAGCAGCGGTTATGATCAAGTCTGGCTGCCAACTGGCTATATACTCTATTGCCTCAGGATCTTTTATTTTAAGTGGCTGAAAGACAGGAATATCCATTGACTGTGCCAGCTCCTTGACCGGCGGCGGCATAACTTTTTTGCCGCGCCCCTTAGGGCGGTCAGGCTGAGTGACAATTCCCACTATTTCACCATAAGTATCTATTAATCTTTGCATTGCCGGTACTGCAAATTGTGCAGTACCCATAAAAACAATTCTCAATTAACTCCACCTTAATCCTCATCTTCTCTGATATGAGAAGCGATATCAGTAAACAAGATGCCATCCAAATGATCTATCTCATGCTGCAAGACCCTGGCAAACAAATCCTCGGCCTCGATGGTAATCTCCTTGCCTTCCCGGTCCAAGGCTTCTACCGTAACTTTCTGGGCCCGTTTGACCAGCCCGACTTTGCCGGGTACGCTTAAACATCCTTCACTGGCCGATTTTTCTCCATCCCTTGACGTTATTACCGGATTGATAAGCTCCATAAAATTATCTCCAGGATCTACCACGATCATACGCTTGGGTACTCCGATCTGAATTGCTGCCAATCCAACGCCATCGAAGGTATACATGGTTTCACGCATATTATCCAAAACACGCAGGACTCCCGCGTTAATTTTTTTTACCGGTATTGATTTGCTGCGCAATACTGCATCAGGTATGGTCACAATTTTATAAACCGCCATTTTTTCACCTCATATCATACTAAGTGGGTTAAGTTCTAGCTCCAGTTTAGCTTTAAATAAATGCCTGTCAGCTAAAATTTGTTTGCCGATACTGTTTAAAAGCCAGAATTCATCAGCTTTTACAAGTAACTGGTAACGATATTTGTCTTTGATTTTATAACGTGGACTTGGTGCAGGACCTAATATATCGACTTTTTCTTCGCTGGCATCGATTATTTCTTCGATCAGCGTTTTAATCAATCCTGCATCAGCTGAGGCCATATCTTCTTCTGCTGAGCTTACCACAATTCTTAACAATTCTTTGAAAGGCGGATATTCCAGAAGTTTCCTGCCTTTAATTTCATAGGTATAGAAATTGAAATAATCCTGCCGGGCTGCGTATTTGATCACTTCACTATCAGCATTATATGTTTGTATCACTACTTCGCCAGGCAGACTGCCACGACCTGCACGTCCGGCAGCCTGAACGATCAGTTGAAAACATCGTTCTGCCGCACGATAATCTGGCAGGCAGAGCATATTATCTATGTCTATTATACCAACCAGTGAAACATCAGGGAAATTAAATCCCTTGGCTACCATCTGGGTCCCCACCAAAATGTCAATTTGTTTATTCTTCATTTTGTTCAGGATTTCTTTTTGCCTGCCCCGCTTTAAACTTACATCCAAATCAAGCCGGGCAACAGATGCCTGGGGAAATAATTTCTTGATTTCCTGTTCTACCTTTTGAGTGCCAAAACCAAATTGTTGTATATACCTGCTGCCGCATTTGACGCAGTTGCGGGTGATTTCTTTTTCAAAACCGCAGTAGTGACATGTTTCTTTATTCAAGTCTTGATGGTAAGTCATGGCCACCGAACAGGACGGACATGTAGAAATATTACCACACTGCCGGCAAATTGTCACAGGTGAATGACCACGGCGGTTGATGAGTAATATACTTTGTTCTCCACTGGCAATATTTTTTCTTAGTTTGTCCTGTAAAAAGACCGAAATACCGCAATTAAATGTGTTCTTGTAATCTTTTCGCTGGTCTTCTACGAATACTTCAGGCAGCCTGGCTTCACCGATCCTTTTATCCAGATGTATCAGTCCGGTCTTGCCTGTTACAGCATGAAAGAAAGTTTCAATGGCCGGGGTGGCTGTCCCTAATACCAGGACGGCAGATTCCCTTCCCGCAATTTTTCGTGCCACCTGACGGGCATGATATTTTGGGGTTTCTTCTTGTTTATAACTGCTTTCCTGTTCCTCATCTACAATGATCATACCAATGTGGTCAAGAGGAGCAAAAACGGCAGAACGAGTTCCCAAAACAAAATCTATTTCCCCGTTTTTTATTCTTTTATACTGTTCATAACGTTCTGAAGATAGTATTTGACTGTGAATAACCGCCATTTTATCTATCCGGGCTGCGATGGTTTCTACCAGATGACTGGTCAGGGCAATTTCCGGCACCAGCATTAATACTTTCTTCCCCGATTTTATGATTTCCTCTGCTGTACCTAAATAGATTTCGGTTTTTCCGCTGCCGGTTACTCCATATAACAATATTTCGCTAAAGACCCCTTTTTGAGCAGCGGCACATATTTTCTCTATGGCCTGTTTTTGATCGGGGGTCATAATTTTTGCGGATTCCGTAATCACGGACTTTTTTTTCTCCAGTGTAATAAAACCTTTTTGTAAAAGGGATCTGATGCTAGAAGCTGGGAAAAGTTTGTCCATAACAGCCTTATCTGCAGAACCCATGCAAATTAAATATTCTATGATTTCCGCCTGCCGGGGTGCCCGCTTTTTCATTTGTACCATTTCCTGATGGTCCAATGATACTGGTTTATAAATAAGATCTGCGTTATTTCTTTTATAAAGGGTATATTTCTGCACCACACTGATTATGTTCTGATCTGCCAATGAACTGATTTCTTCAGCAGTTGCTAACTTAAGGGCTGTTTTCATTTCAATCTTTCTTAATGCAGCCAGCTTTTTTATAATTTTTCCCTGGCCGGGATTACATTTGATGATTTCGTTAAGGTCTTCAGGCTCGAACAAAGCAATGATTTCTGCGGGACCTTTTTTATTCAGGCTGGCGGGTATAATGGTTTTTAGGGCAAGGGGAACTGTACAAAGGTAATAATCAGCCATCCAGCGGGCAAGTTCCAATTGCTTTGGATCAAAAACCGGTTCCCGGTCTAATATTTCGATTACCGATTTTAACTGATTACAGGTCTTAGTTGAATCAACTCCAACCACATAAGCTTCCAGGATACGCCGGCCAAGTTCCACCTGGACTCGCTGTCCGAATTTGATTTCTGACGCCAGATGCTCAGGAACTGAGTACTGAAATGTTTTATTAAATTGTGGTGCAGGAAGATTGATCAAGACATCAATGACAGTCACGAATATTCTCCTCCCCAGAAAACTTTTCACTTTCCATATGAAACGGGAAGCTGATAGCTTCCCCTACAACGCATGGAGCCAAGGCTTTTCCACGCCTCACCCCTACTCCTAACCACTAACCAACTTTCAAAATGTTTAAGTATCGGATAGGCAATGCCTGCCCCACAGCGCATGAGCCAACCGCTTTTCCACGCCTTTCCAATTTCGCCTTTCCAACCCTTTATGAAAAATAAAGGCGGGAATTCCCCGCCTCATTTTATTTTCTTCTATCGCTTTTTTTATAAACCGGCCTGTTCTTTGATAGCGGTAGCTTTATCAGTTTTCTCCCAGGTAAATCCTTCTTCATTGCGGCCAAAATGTCCATATGCAGCAGTCTTTTTATAAATAGGCCTGCGCAAATCCAGATATTTAATTATAGCGGCCGGTCTTAAATCAAAATTATTCTTAACCAATTCAATGATTTTTTCTTCTGCTATTTTGTTAGTGCCGAAGGTATCTACACGTATAGAAACGGGATTGGCTACTCCGATAGCATAGGCGATCTGAATTTCCAGACGGTCGGCCACGCCCGCCTTGACCAGGTTTTTCGCCACATAACGTGCTGCATAAGCTGCAGAACGGTCAACTTTGGTGGGATCTTTGCCGGAAAAGGCTCCGCCGCCATGTCTAGCCATGCCGCCGTAGGTATCAACAATGATTTTTCGGCCGGTCAATCCGCAGTCACCCTGTGGACCACCGGTTACAAATCTGCCGGTAGGATTGATAAAATATCTGGTTCGGTCATCCAGCATACCTGACGGTACAACTGGTTTTATTACCTGTTCTATAATATCATTTTCGATGGTCTCTTTAGCTACTTCCGGATGATGCTGGGTAGAAACTACCACTGTGTCGATTCTGACCGGTTTGTTATCCTGATATTCTACTGTTACCTGAGTTTTGCCATCAGGCCGCAGATAATCAAGCGTACCGTTTTTGCGTACATCAGCTAATCTTTTTGCCATTTTATTAGCCAAAAGGATCGGCATCGGCATCAGTTCTTCTGTTTCATTACTGGCATAACCAAACATCATTCCTTGGTCGCCGGCACCGGTTGCTTCCATATCCTGATCATTCATTTCGCCTTTTTTTGCTTCGAAAGCCTGATCAACACCCATTGCAATATCACTGGATTGTTCATCAAGTGAGGTGATAACTGCACAGGTTTCACTGTCGAATCCATATTTCGCCCGTGTATATCCAATTTCCTCCACGGTGTTTCTGACCAGTTTGCTTATATCAATATAGCAATTAGTGGTTACTTCTCCGGAAACAAAAACCAAACCGGTGGTAACCATTGTTTCCGCTGCTACTCTAGCATTGGGGTCCTGTCCGATAATGGCATCCAAAATAGCGTCAGAAATCTGGTCCGCAATTTTATCCGGATGTCCTTCTGTTACAGCTTCTGAAGTAAATAAGCTTTTTGACATTTTCTTCATCCCCTCACCATTATTTTTACAAGAGTTCAACTACCCTGTCCAGAATAGCCTCAGCTACATCATGCTTGCTCATTTTGGGCAGTGACTTTATATCTCCATTACAGCCAATAAGTGTGACGATATTGGTATCCACAGCAAATCCTGCTCCTTCAATTGTCACATCATTAGCTACAATAAAGTCAAGGTTTTTTGTTTCTAATTTTCTCCTGGCGTTTTCCAGCACATTTTCCGTCTCAGCTGCGAAGCCAACCATGATTTGACCATTTTTTTTCAATTTGCCTAATTCTTTTAGAATATCCGGCGTGCCCTTTAATTCCAGGACCAGTTTGTCTTTACCGTTCCCGGTCTTCTTTATTTTTTGTTCAGCAGCTTTGGCTGCCTGAAAATCTCCTACAGCAGCAGCGCCAATAATAATATCGCACTCTGATTGCTTATCCAGCATGACCGAACACATTTCCTGAGCACTCCAAACAGAGTGGAATTCCACATTAGGCGGTACTGTAAGCTGAGAATTGCCGGAGACTAAAATAACCTCCGCTCCTCTTCTGGCAGCAGCTTCGGCAATGCAAAACCCCATTTTACCGGTCCCCCGGTTGGTGATAAAACGGACTGGATCAATATCTTCACAGGTACTGCCGGCATTTACCATCAATATTTTGCCGGCCAGGTCTGTTTGTGGGTTTAGTTTATGAATAATTCTGTCAAAAATATCATCTATCTCAGGCAATCTGCCAGGGCCTGAAGTTCCACAAGCTAATTTTCCTTCACCCGGTGGCATAACTTCATAACCGTATTCTGACAGCTTTTTTAGGTTTTCCTGTACAATGGGATGCAGGAACATATTGGTGTTCATAGCGGGGACAATGATTACCGGTGCGGTATTGGCCAGAAATACGGTGGAAATCAGGTCATCTGCTATCCCATGAGCCATTTTGCCAACGATATTGGCAGTAGCCGGGGCAATCACCAGTAAATCAATTTCTTCAGCAATCCCAATGTGTTGTACATTCCATTCCTGACTGTCCTGCCATAAATCGGTGACCACTTCTCGGCCGGAAAGAGTCTTAAAAGTTAAGGGCGTAATAAATCTAGCTGCACTTTCAGTCATCATAACAATAACATCATATCCGGATTTTTTTAATTTACTGACCAGATCAGTTATTTTATAGGCAGCAATCCCGCCGGTAATTCCTATTCCAACTGTCTTGGGCAATTATTAGTCCCCCTCACTAATAATATTAGTCAATTATGATCTTGCCGTTTATCACTTCATCAAGTGCATCAGTAACCATAGATGACAAACGGTAATTCTCATCGTTTTTCTTGTCTTCAGATAATTCACGGGCTCTTTTAGCAACAGCAACTACAACAGCATATTTGCTGTTGCCAATTTTAATCAGGTCTTTGGTTGATGGCGGGTTCAAATTATCACCTCATTACTGTATTAATTTATTTTGCACCTTTCGGCTATAATTATCGATTCAGTCTTTTTAACTGCATCTGCTAAATTGTCATTGACCACTACATAATCGTATTCTTTCATATAAGACATTTCTTTTTGGCTGGCAGCAAACCTGGCTTCAATACTTTCCTGAGAATCCTGCCCCCGGTTGCAAAGCCTTTCAATCAATTCATCAATTGATGGAGGGGCAATAAAAATAAATACCCCCTCCGGCATTTTTTCTTTAACTTGCATGGCACCCTGAATATCGATTTCCAATAAAACATCCAGTCCCTTTTCCAGGCTTTTCATAACAAAATCCCGGGGAGTTCCATATAGATTGGAATAAACGCAAGCCCACTCAATTAATTTATCTTCGGCAATTAATTCTCTAAACTCATCTTCGGAAACAAAAAAGTATTCCCGGGCATTCACTTCGTTACTTCTTGGTTTTCTGGTAGTCGCTGAAATGGAAACCTGCAGATTATCCACACGGGGCAACAGTGCATTTCTTATGGTCCCTTTTCCAACCCCTGAAGGGCCGGATATCACAAATAAAATGCCTCTTCTGGTCATTCATTACCACACTTTCCGGTTGCTTAAGCTTCTACGTCTTTTGCTCCTAAACGGTTGGCTACAGTCTCAGGCTGGACTGCCGACAATATAACATGTGAGCTGTCCACAATAATGACTGCCCTGGTCCTTCTGCCATATGTAGCGTCAATCAAGCTGCCTTTTTCACGGGCTTCTTGTATAATGCGCTTGATGGGTGCAGATTCAGGACTAACAATAGCAATGATGCGGTTCGCAGCCACTATATTGCCAAATCCAATGTTAACCAGTTTAATATCCATACTTTCCCCGGTTATCCCGGACTCACCTCCTGTTTTATTCAATGTTCTGTATTTGTTCTCTTATTTTTTCCAGCTCGGCTTTCACATCCACAACAATACGGCTCATTTCAATATGATTGCTTTTAGATGCCACCGTATTAATTTCTCTGAACATTTCCTGAATGAGGAAATCGCATTTGCGGCCAACTCCTTCGCCTTCATCGATAAACTCTTCCAGATGTTTAATATGACTTTTTAATCTAACTACTTCTTCGGTGATACTAGATTTGTCAGCAAATATAGCTGCTTCCTGGATGATCCGCTGTTCATCCACTTGTTCGTGGCCAACTAAATCAGCTATTCTCTTGCGTAATTTCTCCTGGTAGTCAATTGCCACTTGTGGTGCATATTTTTCCAATGTGAGAACCATGTGCATAATTGTTTGATTTCTCTCCAAAATATCTTTAGCAAGATTCATGCCTTCTTTGTTCCGCATGTCCAAAAGGCTTGCCATAGCTTGTCTGATAGCTTCGCCCAGAATGGACCAGATCAATTCCAAATCATCGTTTTCATCGCTGACATTAAAAACTTCTGGCAGGCGAAATACATCAATAATTCTAATTTCAGGTGAAATATTTAGATTATCTGCTAATTCCTTCAAATATCTATAGTAAGCCATCGCTAATTCTTTGTCAACTTTAATATCTCTGGCGGATTCTCCTGTTTTCTCGATATTGAGCGTCATTTCAATCCTGCCGCGGGTAACGGTTTTTTTTATTTCATCTTTAATGCGGTCTTCCAAGGACATGTAGCGTCTGGAGATACGTATATGAGGGTCAAAATAACGATGGTTCACTCCGCGCACTTCACAGGTAACAGAATAGCCATTTGAATCAACCTGGCTTTTCCCAAAGCCTGTCATACTTTTTATCATATTTAACTCGACCTTTCCAGCTGTTATATTAATTTTCTGTTTGCTATTTAGTGGAATTATATACGATTTCGCTGGTGGTATCAATATCAGCACCAAGTGCTTTGCTCTGCTTTTGGCTTCATTAATCAGTTAATCATAAAATCGGCGTTTGAGCAAAACACTCCGGATAGTTTTTTCTTTCTGGTTTACCTTCCCAGTTGGTATTTAAGCAAAACATTTTTCATGCTCTTTGCTGTATATAAAGCATATCTTAAAAAGAATTTTGAACCTGATAAGGCAATTATTAGCAGCCATTGCCATCCGGCAAGGGGAGTGGTTTTAAAAACACTCTGCAAAGCAGGCAGATATAAAGCTGACATTTGCATGATAATTGAAATTAATACTGCTATTAATAAATATTTATTTGTGAAAAAACCCAGTTCAAAGGGTGTAAACTTTTCAGAGCGGCATTCAAAAACATAGAACAACTGGGCAAATACCAGAGTAGTAAGGGCCATGGTCCTGGCCATATTCAATTCATCGATCCCGTGATAACGACAATATAAGGCGCCTACAGCAAAGGTGAATAATGTAATGATCCCTATGTAAACACCACGGCCGAATACGATCCAGCCCATTCCACGGGCAAAAATACTTTCATTCTTCGGCCTGGGCTTGCGGTTCATAATATATGGTTCAGCCGGTTCCAGGCCTAAAGCCATAGCCGGCAGGCCGTCAGTTACCAAGTTGACCCACAGGATTTGTATTGGCAGCAAAGGCAGCGGCATACCCATCAGTGAGGACAGAAACATGACCAGGATTTCACCTATATTACAGCCTAATAGGTAGCGCAGGAATTTTCTGATATTGTCATAAATAGCCCGTCCTTCATAAACAGCTCTTATTATAGTGGAAAAATCATCATCCGCCAGCACCATTGAGGAAGCTTCTTTGGTCACTTCCGTTCCGGTTATTCCCATGGCTATGCCAATATCAGCAGCTTTTACTGCCGGTGCATCATTGACACCGTCCCCGGTCATGGCCACCACATGATTTTTACTTTGCAAAACTTTGACAATGCGGTTTTTATGCTGGGGAGAAACTCGTGCAAAAACCCTATCTTCAAGGCCTTGTTTATATAAATCTTCATCGGACAGATGGTCTATCTGGGTACCAGTAATTACTTTCCGGCTGTTTGTAAGGCCTATTTCCCGGGCAATAGCAATAGCTGTAACCGGATGATCTCCGGTTATCATTAGCGGAATTATGCCAGCGCCCAAGCATTCACTAATTGCTTTTTCCACACCAGGCCTGGGTGGATCAATCAAACCTGCGGCACCAACCAAAATCAAATTCTTTTCCAGTTCATGATCATGATATTGGGCCAGTTCATCCGATGATATTCTTTTATAGGCAAATCCTAATACCCGTAAAGCCTCATTAGCCCATTCTTCCTGCATATCTGTAATGGCATTTATATCTGCCTGCCTCAGCTTTCTGATCTGCTCTTTCTTTATGACCCGGTCACAGCTTTTAATGATTTCTTCCAGGGCTCCTTTGACCAAAACCAATGCCTGGTCATTGTCTCTGACTACTACCGTCATTTTTTTTCTTTCTGCATCAAATGGTATCTCATGGATCCGCGCTAAATTCTTATCATAACCTGCTTTTTTTGCCATCACCAGCAGTGCGATCTCTGTAGGATCGCCAAAGGTGATTACCTTTTTCCCGCTTTGATGAAAAGAAGAATTATTACAGTAAAATGCGGCATCCAGTAAAGTATTCAAGGCAGTATCTTTTAAAGGATCCAGAGTTTTGTCATCAACAATGAAACGGCCTTTGGTATGATAACCATCACCAGTGATCGAGACAATTTTGTCTAATGTGGCTAATCTTTTTGCCGTCATTTTGTTCTGGGTTAAGGTACCGGTTTTGTCAGAACAGATTACCGTAGTACAGCCCAGAGTTTCTACAGCGGGCAATTTTCTTATGATCGCATTACGCTTGGCCATGCGCTGGATCCCTAAAGCTAAAACCACCGTAACGATTGCCGGTAAACCTTCGGGGATAGCTGCCACTGCAAGGCTTATGCCCGCCATTAACATAGTCATCATGCTTTCTCCCCGGTATATCCCCATAATGGCAACCATAAAACAAACTGCCAGACAAATAACAATAAGAATTTTCCCTAGTTGGTCCAGCTTGATTTGCAGAGGGGTCATGCCTGCCTCAGTAGTCTTTATGATGTGAGCTATTTCCCCCATAATCGTTGACATTCCGGTTTCAACTACGATCCCTAAGCCTCTTCCCTTGGTGACCGAAGTCCCCATAAAAGCCATATTGATTTTTTCCGCCAGGGGGACTTCTTTTTTCAGTACCAGGTTGGCTTGTTTAGCAACTGGCAGTGATTCTCCAGTCAAAATCGCTTCATCAATTTCCATACTGTGGGATTGGATCAACCTTATATCTGCAGGTATTTTATCACCGGTTTCCAGATAAACGATATCTCCCGGTACTAAATCTTCGGTGGGGATTTTTGCTTTATTCCCATCCCTTAGCACCAGGGCATACGGAGTAGATAGTTTTTTTATTTCCTCCAAGGACTTCTCAGCGCGGTATTCCTGTAAAAAACCTAATACTGCATTTAAGGTTACAATAGCCATTATGGTAATAGCATCTTCCATGGCACCAATCAGTCCTGACAGGACAGTTGCTCCCAGTAAGACCAAAACCATGGTATCTGTAAACTGGTTGAGAAAAACCAACAGCGGGTTAAAAGCTTTAGTCTCTTCCAGCTTGTTTTTATATTGCTGCTGCCTTTTTGCTATTTCAGCAAAGGTTAGTCCATACTCCAAATTACTGTTTTGAATTCTTAAAGCTTCTTCAATGGTTATTTGAGTCCAGAATTCTTTTTTCATACAGGCTTTTCCTCCGAAGAACCTTTTAGAAATATTATTCCGGAGTAAAATATAAAATTACTGAGGACAGGTTTATGGTTCCTCAGTAATTTGAATATTTGTTATTTAGTATTTTTGCTAGACTGCATGTTCTGAGTGAAGATAACTGACCAGTTCTTTTGCATCTTGACTGGTGAATTGGTCGGCTTCAACGGTAGCCAGAACATGCCTGCCATTAATCATATACAAACTCGGGGTTATAATACTGTCAAGTAAGCCGTAAGCTTTAAGGGTAAAATAGCTTGTTCTGTCACCGAACAAAACAACGATCTGGGGTGACAATATATCTATTTCTTCTATTAAATAATGTAAACAGGAGATTATTTCTATATCCCCGGGCATAATAGGTATCCCTTCGCAAACAGCTCTAGTTACTCTGCAGGTTTGTTCCTGGTCAACCAGGCATTTTGATGAAAAACAATTGAGATTATCCAGATGGGTACAGGATTTGGGCTGACATCTGACTGCAAATGTATGATAAACCTTATCCAGAATGAAATGTTTTTTTATTAGCTGCCTTATATCCATTATTTTTTTTCTGTCATTCCCATTCCCTTCAGAATGGAATACTAAAAGTATTTCCGGTTTTAAATCGCCTTTTCCGGTAGCTGGTCTGTATACACATCCTCGCTGCAGTACACACCGAGTGCATTTGCTGATTCTTTCCTCCATAGCGATTATACGACTGATATTTTGCTCCCGAGCTAATTTCTCCATTGAAATTCCTCCGCCGTATATTTATGGTAAATAATTTCGACATAGTACAATTATTTTCCTTTAAATTATTTATCTGCCAAAAAAATAAGCGGAACTAAATTTCGTCCCGCTTTTCAGAACATTTAAAAATTAATTAAAAATCTGTTTCCATTTTTTCCAGATAAATTCTGGTACGATTACTGGCTCCCCATGTGGCATCAGTAAGTTTAGTACAAATGTAACTCCTTACATTATCATCCAACTCAGGATCAATTGTATCATAAAGCAGGAAAAATGCTCTTAATACATCGTTCATATTGGCCAGTAACCTTTCAGGTGGTGCTTTTTTAAGCAAGTTGTCTTTTTTGCCGTAAAAATATACCAACCTGCGGATTACCCAAATTATTTCAGCATTACTCCATAGCTTTTTATTGATAATTTCCTCCAGCAGATTATCACTGCCGATTTGGTTTTCTTTTAACTCCAGCTCTTTCCATTTTCCGCTGTCCATTATACTGCTGGGAATATTAAAAATGTTTTCCTCCATCTATGCCTCCGAATTACTGAATGATTCTTGCCGCTCCGGCATATGATCTAGCGTAATAGCTTTCATCCAGATTAGTTATGATAACACCGCCGCTGCGTGGTGATGATGAATGAATGAATTCATTATTACCACTGTAAATACCCACATGATCTATAGATGAACTGCTGCACTTAAAAAATACCAGATCACCCAACTGCAAATCACTTTTACTTACTGCAGCTCCCTGTCCGCACTGGGCAGCTGCAGTTCTGTTTAAGTTATAACCATGCTGGGAAAAAACATATTTTACGAAGCCTGAGCAGTCAAATCCTCCCGGACTCGAACCACCATAACGGTATGGGGTTCCTAAATGCTGCTTGGCAGTTGCTAAAACTGCCGCTGCTACCCGGTCCACATTTCCCCCTCTTGATACATCAGCACCAGGCATATTCAGTTTTAATATGTATCCCGGGTTAAGCACTTCACTGGTCAAATTATTGATTCTCTTTAGCATTTCAACACTGGTGCCATATTTTTGAGCTATACTGTTCAAGCTGTCTCCTGGTTGTACGATATAAACTTGCTCTGCTGAATCAATTAAAGCAGTGTCTTCTGCTGCCGATTCGGCAATTTGTACAACAGGTGCCTGATCAGGTGTAATTTTGACACATAGTTTTAAGCCGATTTTAATGTTATCCGAATTTATCTGGTTAAGCTGTTTGATTTGTTCAACATTTGTATCGTACTGCCGGGCTATGCCCCAGAGTGTATCTCCTGACTTGACAATATGATAGGTTTCTGCTGCAACTGCTGACCCGGTAAAAGCTAATTGGAAGATAAAGATGATGGATATAACCAGAACTATTTTTTTCAGCATGTTAGACCTGCCCTTTCAGTAGAAGTTTAACATTACTTCTACACTATCAGGTAGCATTCCTGCCTTATATTATATAAATATGCTTCTTTTACCTGTTTTTGTTGTAAAATATTTTTATTTCTTTCATTAAATCCGGTGTAATTCCTACCGACCCCAGGTTGCAGGTGATGACTTTCATTCCCGGACCGTGATAATCAGAGCCTCCCGTGATCAGCAGATTATTATTTACAGCCAGATTCTTATACTTTTCTATTTGTTTCGATGAATGTTCGGGATAATACACTTCTATGCCTTCTATTCCCATGGCCACAATTTCCTCGATAATTTCCTGCTTGTTGATCAACCCGGGATGAGCCAGTACGGGGATGCCTTTTGCTGATTTAATCAGATCTACAGCTTCCTGTGGAAAGAATTTATAGCGTGGTACATAAGCAGGTCTGCCCCGACCGATGAGTTTCTCAAATGCTTCTTTAACAGAGAATATACTGTTATTATGAACCAGGACCTGAGCAATATGCGGTCTGGCAATCAAATCATTCTCCGCCAACTGCTGCACTTGCTCAAATGTGATTCGATACCCCATGGCTTTTAATTTTTTTACCATCATTTTGGCTCGTTTCAGCCTGGATTCTTTCAATTCCTGAAGCCTTTCGCACAAATGGCTGTTAAAATGGTCGATATAATAACCCAAAATATGCACTTCAGAACCATCCATCTCAGTATTCATTTCTATTCCGGGTATCACCTCGATTTGGTTTTTTACATGGATTTGATAATCCATAGCTTCATGAAGACCGGAAACTGTGTCATGATCAGTTATTGCTATTCCCGGCAGTTTCAGTTTTACTGCCTCATCTATCAGATCTTTGGGTGACAATTTGCCATCTGAAGCTTTGGTATGGGTGTGCAAATCATATAACATACAACAGTTGCTCCTTTTTACAAGGTTACCTTTAGTAAACGCTGAAAATTATAATAAAGTATGTTTTCTATTTCTATAGCAGAGAAACCTCTCTGGTGCAAAAGATCTTCTAAGTGCCGGTAATCTTCTATCCCGGACATGACCATATGATCTGCACCGTCAAAATCAGATCCCAGGGCAATGTGGCGAGTGCCAATCAGGTCAGCGATATAAACGATATGGTCAGTCAGGTCTTCCATAGCAGCTATTCCATCATCCCTGACAAAATCACTGACTCCTGTAACTCCTACCAGCCCATCATAAGCCTGGACGGTTTTTAACTGGTCATCACTTAGATTTCTGAAATGGCTGCACAGGGTTCTGGCATTAGCATGGCTTACCATCAGAGGTTTACCATATAATTCCAGGGCTTCATAGAAACTTTTTTCGCCCGCATGTGCCAAATCCAGAATCATCCCCAGGGAATTGATTTCCTTGATCAACTGCCTCCCCAACCTGGTCAGCCCTCCTGCATATGCACCTTCACCTACACCGTCAGCCATCCTGTTCCTATAGTTCCATGTGAGTCCAATGCTTCGCAATCCTAATTGATAAAATATCTGCAGCAATTCTATATCACTGCCCAGTGCTTCCGCCCCTTCCAAATGCAGCAGGCATCCGATTTTGCTATAATTTACTGGAGAATTAATATCATCAAAATTAAGGATCGTATATAAACTGTCACGATTATCTTCTATTTCACGAAAATACTTTTCCATTTGTTTCAAAATCTGACGCAAAACCTGGTTGCTGTCATCAGGTTTTGAAAAAAGGGCAAATACTTGTATAGCAATTTCTGCTTGTCTGGCCCGGGAAATATCAAAATGGCAGGAATTATTCTTTAGATTTTCCTGTCTCGTTAGTAAAAGTGATATTGTATCACAATGCAAGTCTGCTTTTTTCATTCTTCCCTTCCTTTCAGAAACAATAAGTAAAAAACAAAAACCTGCAAATATGCAGGTTATTATTTGTATAACAGTATTTAGTAATTAAGCATGAAGTCCCCATTACCGTGGTTCGATTATTAGTTTGATGGCTGTTCTTTCTTCACCTTCAATCATGATATCGGTGAATGCAGGTATGCAAATAAGATCCATTCCACTGGGAGCAACAAATCCACGGGCTATTGCTATTGCTTTTATTGCTTGATTTATTGCTCCTGCGCCGATTGCCTGGATTTCCGCCGCTCCTCTTTCTCTTAATACCCCTGCAAGCGCTCCGGCCACAGAATTTGGACTGGATTTAGCTGAAACCTTCAGTACTTCCATTATTTTATTACCCCCTCAAAGTTTGAAATAGAAAGCTTGCTCCTCTTTAGAATTATATTCTAACTAAATCTGGTAATTCCTTCTTTTTAGTTACATGTCTTTGGATATTATTTGGTTTTATTCTGTATAGAGGCAAATTCTTTCAATTTCAGTAACCCGGTTGGTATTGTCATCAAATGATAAAACAACCCCTTGGAGCTGAGCAGGTCCTTTGGCCACTTCAAATCTTACCGGCCTCTGGGTAACAAACCTTTTGATCACCAGATCTTTATCCATGCCCAATATTGAATCAACCGGTCCGGTCATTCCCAGATCAGTAATATAGGCAGTGCCCCCTGATAATATTCTTTCATCGGCAGTCTGGATATGGGTATGGGTCCCTAAAACGGCATTTACTGAACCATCAAAATAGTAGGCAAAGGCTAGTTTTTCCGAAGTTGCTTCAGCATGGAGATCTATAATGATAATATCAGCTTTATTCTTAATCTGGCCGATTATTTCCTGAGTAACCTGGAAAGGACAGTCCAAAGGATCGAGAAATACTCTGCCTGATATATTGATAACGGCTATTTTTTTGTTAAATCCTGCGGTATAAATATGGTAACCTTGTCCGGGACATTCACCGGGATAATTGGCCGGTCTAATTATTCTTGCTTCATCATCAATGAAATTAAATATCTCCCGATTATCCCAAACATGGTTTCCCATGGTCATAACATCTACACCAGCACCAATAATTTCAGCAAAAACTTCCTTGCTGATACCTTTTCCACCGGCAGCATTTTCTGCATTGGCTACTGTAAACTCAATTTTATATTTTTTCTGCAATCCAGGTAAAATGTTTTTCAGTGCTCTCCTGCCTGGCTTGCCAACAATATCACCAATTAATAATATATTCACGAACCGGCCTCCATTATCTATTCAGCACAAAGACTTTGCCTCCCTGACGGAAAGCCCAGAAATAGCTGCAGTTATGTGCCTCATGCAATTTGTGTTTTAAACTGTTTTTAAGTCTTCTCTTATAAGAATCTTGTTTTTCTATATTGATCCTGTCTTTTATTAAATAATGGTCGTATTTTTCTTTCAGCAATGCTATGTATATATCGATCTCTTCCTCAGAAATAGATTCTTCATCTCTGAATAAACTGATAAAAGTAACACCTTCTATTTCATTTACGGCTAGTTCCATTATTATAACAGAGTTACCCATTATTCCATGATATATTTTACCAGCTTTTCGTATGTTTTCATTAAACTCGTTCAGGTCTGCTTCTCCTGGTAATCCTTTCAGGGCAAACTGCAGGGCTATGGTCTTTTTATCGGCCGTAAACTTAACAGCATTTACTTCTGGGTGCTTTAAAGGTACATTAATTAGAATTTCTAAACTTGAATCATTCAATGACATCTTCCCCTTAATAAATATATACTAAACTTCTTCTGCAGCAAAAATGAAAGTCCTGCTGGTGGGACATCGGTATTTTATAGCAATAAGGGCAAAAGCAAGCAGAGCTAAATGCTCTGCTTGCTTTAGTAATTATCTTTATCTCTTAATTCTTATTTTGCGTATTCCACTGACCTGGTTTCTCTGATGACCACTACTTTGATCTGACCAGGGTATTCCAGGTCAGCTTCAACCTTTTTAGCGATATCTCTTGAAAGATTTATGGCATTCAGATCGTCTATTTCGTCAGGTTTTACTATAATCCTTATTTCACGTCCGGCCTGAATAGCAAATGTTCTGTCAACACCTTCAAATGATTCTGCCACACCTTCCAATTTTTCCAGACGCTTAATATAAGTTTCCAGTGTTTCCCGGCGGGCACCAGGACGTGATGCAGATATGGCATCTGCTGCCTGTACCAAAACAGCTTCGATGGTTTCGTATTCAACATCTCCGTGATGTGCAGCAATTGCATGTATAACATCTTTATTTTCCCGATATTTCTTAGCCAGGTCTACGCCAATTTCGATATGGGGCCCGGATACTTCATGGTCCACTGCTTTGCCGATATCATGGAGAAGACCTGCCCTTTTGGCCAGGGTTATATCCACATCCAGCTCAGCTGCCATAACTCCAGCCAGATGAGCTACTTCAATGGAATGCTTAAGCACATTTTGCCCATAGCTGGTACGATATTTCAAACGTCCCAGAAGTCTTATCAATTCCTGATGAATCCCGTGTACACCAACTTCAAAGGCTGCTTGTTCACCCAGGTCCCGTATCTCCTGGTCAATTTCCTTTTGGGCTTTATCCACCATTTCTTCAATTCTGGCAGGATGAATCCGTCCATCAGATACTAAATTCTCCAGGGCAATACGAGCTACTTCTCTGCGAATGGGGTCAAATGATGACAGTATCACAGCTTCTGGAGTGTCATCGATGATCAGGTCTACTCCGGTCAAAGTTTCAAAGGTCCTGATATTTCTTCCTTCCCGTCCTATGATCCTGCCCTTCATTTCATCATTGGGAAGTGCCACAACTGATACGGTAGTTTCAGAAACCACATCAGCCGCACACTTCTGAATAGCTATGGTAATAATATTCTTGGCTTTTCTGTCAGCCTCTTCCTTGGCTTCACTTTCAATGTTTTTGATCATAACCGCTGTTTCCTGGCGGATTTGCTTGCTGACATTATCTAAAAGCAGTTCTTTTGCTTCCTCCGATGTCAATCCAGAGAGTCTTTCCAGTTCTTTTAACTGCTGGGTCAAAACCAGTTGCAAGTCGCTATTGGTTTTGTCCATTTCTTTTTCTTTTTCCTGCAGTATCTGTTCCTTTTTTTCCATGTTGTCGGATTTTTTATCAAGTACTTCTTCTTTTTGTGTAATTCGTCTTTCTATACGGTCAAGTTCCCGGCGTCGGTCTCGAATATCTTTTTCCGCTTCCTGGCGATAGCGGTGAGCTTCTTCTTTGCCCTCCAGCAGCATTTCTTTTTTGATAGCTTCAGCTTCTTTGCCAGCTTCATCAAGCATTTTGGTAATTTCCTGTTCCGCTGAACCAAATTTGCTTTCAGCTACGAAACGTCTCCCATAGTACCCTGCCAATAGACCAACAGCCAGAGCAGTAGTTATAACGATCAGGCTTTCCAATGTAGTAATATTATCCACCTCCCTTATAATTTAAAAATAATATCTCTTCTTTACTAAAAATTAAGAATAAAAAACCGAGTAAAACTCGGCTTTTAGAAAAACTTACCTCTTTAATTATCAGCTTTAACTTCCAATGGATTAAAATGCCATTGGTAAGATTATAGATGATCTCACCTTAACCTAAGCAGACAACTACAATAAATCTATATTTTTAAAGGATTAATATGTCTAAGTTTCATCTATCCAATACCACATTAATGGAAAAATATATATTAATTAGCCAGTAGTCTAATGGTCAAAGTATACAAGGTAAGACTTCTAAAAAGTAGTCTTACCTAAGATTTTAGTTAGTTTACACTTTAGTGTCAAGCATCCTCTGATTTGTTTGGTTCTATATCGTTTATAGACATGGCTTCTTTAACTTTTTGCTGCAGCATTTCATAAAACTCCGGATTGTTTTTAAGATACTCTTTGGCATTTTCACGTCCCTGACCTAATCGTTCACCTTCATAGGAATACCAGGCACCGCTTTTAGAGATTATTTCCAGGTTTGCAGCTATATCCAGTAAATCGCCCTCTTTGGATATTCCTGTTCCGTACATGAGATCGAATTCAGTGGATTTAAATGGTGGTGCAACTTTATTTTTAACTACTTTCACTTTGGTACGGTTGCCTATTAATTCTGTACCTTGTTTAATAGATTCACCTTTTCTTACCTCCAGGCGAACTGAAGAATAGAATTTCAGTGCACGGCCCCCGGTAGTGGTTTCATTGCTGCCATAAATTACTCCCACTTTTTCACGGATCTGGTTTATAAAAACACAGCAAGCCTTTGATTTGCTTATATGAGCAGTCAATTTGCGCAGAGCTTGGGACATTAGTCGTGCCTGCAAACCTACATGAATATCTCCCATTTCTCCATCCAATTCAGCTTTCGGAACCAAAGCTGCCACGGAGTCGATCACCACGATATCGATAGCGCCGCTGCGGACCAGAGCCTCAGCAATTTCCAGGGCCTGTTCCCCGCAATCAGGCTGGGATACCAGCAAGTTGTTAATATCCACACCCAGCTGTTTGGCATAAAGAGGATCCAGAGCATGTTCCGCATCAATAAACGCTGCCATTCCTCCTTCTTTTTGTGCCTGTGCTATAGCATGCAAAGCAACAGTGGTTTTTCCGGAAGATTCAGGGCCAAATATTTCAATTACTCTGCCCCGGGGGAACCCTCCAACTCCTAAAGCCAGATCCACAGAAATACATCCGGTGGAAATCACTTCTACATTCATCACTGCTGCTTCCCCAAGTTTCATAATGGAACCTTTACCAAATTGTTTTTCTATATTTTTTATTGTATTGTTTAAGGCATCGATCTTCCCCTGATTAATAATATTTTCCATTTATAAAATCCTCCTCAAACATATGTTCGCTTTTAAAAATTATAATACAAGAAGTTTAATAATGTCAAACATATTCCTATATTTTAGCAAAATTATTAAAATTTAATAAAGTAATAGTGAAGAATTATTGACCGGCAATACTTCTGCGAATCAGATCCAGAGCTGATTTCACTGACAAAATTCTGATACTTTCCCGATCACCGGTAAAATTTAAGGGTTTAACTTTTTCCAGCTTATCTCCCACAATGGCAATATAAACCAATCCTACCGGTTTGGTTTCTGTTCCCCCTTCCGGCCCTGCAATGCCCGTTATAGATAAACCAATACTGCTATCCGCAATTCTTTTTATTCCCTGTGCCATCACCAGGGCAGTTTCCTGGCTCACAGCCCCATAGCTGGCGATGATCTCTTTTCTGACTCCCAGCAATTCATTTTTGGCTTCATTGCTGTAGGTTATTGCCCCACCCCAAAAGTAAGCTGAACTGCCTGGCAGGTCAGTGATGGTTTTGGCAAGATATCCACCGGTGCAGGATTCTGCAACTGCTAAAGTCATTCCATTTTCTTTCATTAGTTCAGCTAATATGGAAGGGAGTGTATCATTATCATGACCATAGATGTGATCAGTCAATTTTGTCTTGATTCTGTCTGTCACATCTTCCATAATTTTTCGACTATCCTCAGAGTTTTCACCTTCAGCAGTTATTCGGATATGTATTTCGCCTTCCACTGCCAGCAAAGCAATGGAACACCCCTGAGGGTCATCGATTATCTCACTGATCATCTCTTCTACCTGCGATTCTCCGGGACCAAATACTTTAATGGTTTTAGTGACTGCCTTTTTCACCTGTGAATCTAATTTTTCTCTTAAAAGGGGTTCAACTTTATCAGTAAATATCTTCTTCATTTCTTTAGGCGGACCGGGGAGCAGGATTATGATTTTTCCGTTCTTAAACAAGTACATTCCGGGAGCAGTCCCCAGTTCATTTGGTAGAATGACGGATTCTTGGGGAAACATGGCCTGTTTGATGTTGCTGTCCGGCATCGCTTTTTTCCGGCGGGCAAAGAAGTCTTTTAATTTAGCAGCTTCCTGGTCCACTACTTCCATTTTTACCTGCATAAACTCACAGGCTGTCTCTTTGGTCAGGTCATCCTTGGTTGGTCCCAGTCCACCGGTGGAAATAATGATGTCTGCCAAATCTGCGCCCAGCCTGAAAGCACCTAATATTTCCTCCTTTTTATCACCTACGATGATTTTGCCGATAGTTTTTATCCCCAATTCAGCCAAACGTTCCGCAATGAATGCTGAATTGGTGTCAGTGGCATTCCCAATTAACAGTTCGGTGCCGGTTGCTATAATAAAAGCATTTTTCAAATAGTTCATCTCCCATTAATCATCTACCCTTTATTATATACATTTCTTAGCAACAATATCGAAGTGATAAACAATACAAAAAATTAAAAAACCGGGTCGGACCCGGTTTTTTACAACATATTTTTAGCTGGCCATCATTTGCACAAATGTTTCACGATCAATAGTTTCTTCAGCAATTAAATAATCGGCCAGTTTTAAAAGAGCCTCTTGCTCATCTGTTAATAACTGCCTGGTTTTCTCTTCCAGTCTGGCAACTATTTCCTTACATTGTTTATAGATCAGTTCTTGGGGAGTATCTTCTGTATTGATCACGCCTAAAGGTGACAACCCGCATTCAACGATTTCCCGTGCTGCTTTCCAGGCTTGTTCAAAGTCGTTTTTAGCTCCGGTACTCTTGCTGCCGTATTTTATTTCCTCAGCAACTGCCCCGGCCAATGATATCATGATCTGCTTTTCCAGTTGTTCAACAGTATATAAATACTGATCATCTTTTGGCGATTTACGCAAGTATCCCAGTGCTTTCCCACGGGGTATAATGGTCAGTGATGACAACGAACCTGGTTCCAATGTTTCGCTGATAATGGCATGGCCGCTTTCGTGGATGCTTACCCGACTAATTTCCTCTTTGGAAATCTGCCGGTCCAGTTTCTCGCCCATTATCACTTTGTCAATGGCCTCATTAAAGTGTTTCATGTCTATTTTTTTTTGATTTTCCCGCATGGCTAAAATAGCTGCTTCGTTGGTTACACTTTCCAAATGGGCACCGGAAAAACCGAAAGTGGTGCGAGCTATTTCTTCGATTATGGAGTGGTCTTTTACCTGTTTGTTTTTTAGATGGATTTCCAGTATTTTGGCCCGTCCTTTTTTATCCGGAAGCCCCACCTGCACCTGCCGGTCAAATCTTCCCGGCCTCACCAGAGCAGAATCCAAAAGATCTGCACGATTGGTTGCACCAATTACCAGTATGCGATGCTCATGGTCCTGGCTTATGCCATCCATTTCAACCAGTAACTGATTAAGAGTCTGGTCATATTCCAGATGACCGGTGTGACTCCCCCGTTTGCCGCCCAATACTTCCAATTCATCGATGAAAATGATGGCCGTTGATTTCTTTTCATTGACCGCCTTTTTCTTCGCTTCCTGGAACAGGCGGCGTATCCTTTTTGCTCCAACACCGGCATACATTTCAATAAATTCACTGCCGGATGCTGCAATGAAAGCTGAACTGGTATAACTGGCAGCAGCTCTGGCTAAAAGAGTTTTTCCCGTACCCGGCGGTCCTACCAATAATACTCCTTTTAAGGGCCTTATCCCCATCCGTCCGATTTCCTCTGCACGAATAATAAAATTCAATGCTTCCTGCAGTTCTTTGATTGCAGTGTCCTGGCCGCCGATATTATCAAAACTCAGCGGGTTGCTGCTGGTTTTTTTACTGCCTACTTCCTGGAAATTGACTTTTGCCTGGGACTGGGTAAAATAATAAAAGGTCCCGACCAGCAGAGCAACAAATAGGAGGGGTGTAATATTCACACCAATAATTGCCAGAAATAATACTGCCGCAATTCCCGCGCCAATTGCTATTTCTTTCATTTTAATCCCTCCCTATGCTTGAATTTTTTGCCCGTCTGCATCCCTGGGTATTATTTCATAAAGATTTTCCCTGCCGTTTTCAAACTGTAAATAGATCATTTCATTGTCAACAAAAAAGCGGTAATCCATCTTTCCGTTTTCCCTTGTGATTTGTTGTTTTATTTGTTCATTGAGCCACATAAAATTATCTTTGGCTAAAGCTTCATAAATAAAGGGCTGGATCTGATAATAAAAATCCTGTAGCTGCTGATCTCCGGCAGCTGATATTTTCAGGTCATATTCCTTGCTGCCTAAATTAGCGGCAGCGATTTTTTCCAGTTGGGCATATTCATGCTGCAGATTCTCCACCCTGTTAAGCTCAACCGTTATCTGATACTTGCTTTTTTCCTTGCTGATCTGCACTTGGTTTACTGATGCCATTTCATCAATAGCCTCAAGCAAAGGTGCCTGAACTATATATTTGTTATAGAAGGTATAGCCCGACAGTAAAACCGCCAGTGTTACAACTGCTGATATTACTGCTGTGATTACTTTTCTTTCCATTTTCCTCATTGGCCTTTTCCCCTTTCCCTTGAAAAATTATAACATAGACAGGCTGTTAACTCTGCTCTTAATATATGGTAAATTGGGCATTGCTTACCTGCTTGCCAGAATTGTCAGCTGTTTTTGTAATAATCTAGTAAAAAGCTTACAATATAAATGGAAAATTATTGGCGGGGGTGTTGGTTATGAGTGAATCTGTTACTGATCGTTCTGAATTATTGAAATTGATTTATGATAAAGTTGAGCGGCGGCCTGAGTGTTCAGTTCTGTTGGATCAAAAAACCCGGGAATATATACCCGGTAAAAGTCTGGTGGATGACTATCCAGTAGCCGAGAAGTTTCTTAATTTGGCCGGTTCCATGCAGGGAGGTTTTATTGTGGCGGCTTTTGATAATACTTTTGGCCAGTTATGTTATTTGATTACCGAGAAGGTGCCTATAGCTACCATTGATATAAATACAACTTTTCACCGACCAATACTTAAAAATGATACCCTGAAAATTACAGCCCGGGTACAGGCTAAAGGGAAAACCACCTTACATCTGGTTGGGGAAGCAGTTAATAAAGAAGGAAAGCTGATTGCTTCGGCAGCAACCAACTATATGGTTTTGCGTTCCTGAAAATTAAAAGGACCGTCCAGTTCAGTCCTTTTAAACTGTTTATGTTGTTTATTATTCAACTATTTCACCGATCATGTCATAAAGCCTGATTCCTTTCAGCTTTACTTCCGCAAATTCACCTTTTACAAGTTTTTTCTGGGTTTTGACAATGGTAATTCCGTCAACATCCGGTGCCTGAAAATAACCCCGGCCGGTATAAAGGTTCCTGCTTTTCTGCCCGGTGATTAATATTTTTTGAATTTGCTCTAAACGACTGATGTTTTTTTGCCGGGTAATTTTCTTTTGGATTCTTAATATCTGGTTCATTCTCATCTCTTTGATCTCATCAGGTATCTGATTTTCAAAAAGAGCAGCGGGGGTATCCTCTTCCGGGCTATATGCGAAACAGCCCAGCCAGTCAAATTTGCTGTCTTTAACAAAGTCAAGCAATATTTGAAAATCATCTTTACTTTCACCAGGAAAACCGGTCATAACTGTGGTTCTTAAGACCAGGCCCTGAATACTGGTCCTTAATTTATGCATTAAACTATTTAAATAGTCTAAATCATGTCCCCGGTTCATTCTTTTCAGGACTTTTGCTGAAGCATGTTGAACAGGTATATCCAAATAGGGAATGATTTTATTTTCCTGGGCGATGATGTCAATAATCTGTTCATTGATATGAGCAGGGTGAAGATACATCAGGCGGATCCACTCTATTCCTTCTACCCTTGACAAGTCTTTTAAAACATTAGGCAAATCACATTTAACCTCCAGGTCTTTACCATACATTGCTGTATCCTGGCCCAAGATCACCAGTTCCTTTATACCTCTTTTGGCTAAGCTTTTTGCTTCCTTGACTAAATCTATTTGATCAGCAGAGCGAAGCTGTCCGCGGATCAAGGGAATGGCACAATAAGCACAATGATTATTACATCCTTCCGTGATCTTGAGATAGGCAGACCCGGGGGGAGTGGAGAGAACTCTTTCCCCTTTTTCAATAAAAGTTTCAGGGGGGATAGACAATTGAGATGGCCTTTCCCCTTTTACGATCTTATCAATCAATTCCAGAATGCCATGGTATGTACCTATGCCTGTTATGCCATCTAATTCGGGCAACTCACTCATTAATTCATCACCATATCTCTGAGCCAGACAACCGGCAGCAATAATGTAACGCAGACTGCCGTTTTCCTTTAAGCGGCCCATATCGATTATGGTATCGATGGCTTCTTCTTTAGCCTCATTAATAAAACCACAGGTATTTACCACGACCAAATCAGCCTTATCAATATTATTGACCACTTTATGTTCACTGTTTTTAACCAATCCCATCATTATTTCAGTATCTACCTGGTTCTTTGCACAGCCCAGGCTTATAAAGCCAATATTCACCTGATGATTTGCTCCCATCTTACCTAATTTAAAGCGTGAACTCCTGTTCTTTTACTTCACCAAAATTTCCAAAAACACCTATTTCATTCCCATTAAATTCAATATCTATACCACCGGCATTTCCTGCCTTGATAATAACTGACTCTTCCCCGCTGAAAGATCTTTCGTCCCCGGCAGTAATCGTTCCTTCAAAATTATGTACGCCGTCAATGGTAACTCTAAGCCAGCAGTTCTGTGTGGCAGTAACCGCCACAATAACTTTTTCAGGAGGAAGAATCGTTTCATCAGGTTCCTCTACATCATCCGGTTTTTCCGTATCACCAGGGATCTGATCACCTACAGGTTTATCAGGCTCACTAACCGGAGGCTTCGGTTCATCAGCTATGTTCTGCCCGGCAAAATAAGAAACCAGATAGTTACCTATCCAAATAGCCAGTAACAGGAAAGCCGCGGCAGCAAAAACATTAGTGGCAGTAAGCCAACTTGGCAACAATGGTTTATTTAAATTATTTGTACTAACAAAATGCTCTTCTTCATGCTCTTCATTTCCATAAGCCAGTAGTTTAAACTGTTGAGTTACCTGGTTTACATCAAGTTCTAAAAATCTTGCATAATTTTTCACAAACCCAACCGAATAGACTTTTGGCGGTAAAACAGAAAAAGTCTCATTTTCAAGGGCTTCCAAATATAATTTGCGGATTTTAGTTTCATCTTCAACTTCCTGCAGCGAATACCCAAGTTCTTCACGACGGATTCTTAAGTCTTCACCCCATGACATACGATTTTCACCCCTTAAATGATTATAAATAATTTCAACAACTATTCTGATTAATTGTCTTATGGGAAAGTGGCAGGCTAAACCATGCTATTAACTGGTGGCTGCAAAGTTTTAAAAGAAAAACCGCTAGCCAGAAAGAAGCAAAAGTCGATGCCCATATTACTATCCCTGCATACTCACTGGTGTGATCATGTCATAAAATTGTTATATCTATCTTAACAGACTGCAACCATTTTTTGTATAATTTTCTAATTTTCTGAATTTTCCATCCTTGAGTAATAATAATTAAAACCGATTTATATTAGCGGTTAATTTAGCTAATTGGTTATGGTCTATTAAAATTTCTCTTTTGTTGCCTTCCAACTCAGAGACAATACCCCGGTCTTCCATGAGGTCAACCAGTCTTGCAGCCCTGGCGTAGCCAATTCTGAGTCTCCTCTGCAGCAATGAAACTGACGCTTTTTGGTTTTCTACAAATACTGTAACTGCTTCCCAGAAAAGATCATCATCATATTCAATCTCGGCCTGTTCGAAGAAAATATCCATTTCTTCATCTTGCTGCACAGCTTTTTCCTGGTCAACCTGGCTTTTTATAAATTCAACGGTTTTTTCTATATCATTATCGGAAACATATGCACCCTGTACTCTATATGGTTTGACTGCGCCAACCGGGAAAAAGAGCATGTCTCCTTTCCCCAGGAGTTTTTCAGCTCCGCCGATATCCAGGATGGTTCTTGAGTCGGCCTGGGAAGAAACTGCAAAAGCAATTCTTGAGGGTATATTAGCTTTTATAATTCCGGTCACTACATCTACCGATGGCCTCTGGGTAGCAACGATTAAATGCATACCTGCAGCTCTGGACATTTGAGCCAGGCGGCAGATAGAATCTTCCACTTCCACCGGGGATACCATCATCAAATCAGCCAGTTCATCAATGATGATCACAATGTAGGGCATTATTTCATCGGTTATCTGATTATAGCGGTTAATATCCCTTACGCCTTTTTCTGCAAACATTTTATAACGCTTTTCCATCTCATTGACCATCCATTTAAGTATGATGGAGGCTTTTTTGGGATCAGTCACCACCGGTGTCAAAAGATGGGGAATACCATTATATACGGTCAATTCAACCATCTTAGGGTCGATAAATACCAATTTTAATTCATCAGGACTGGTATTATATAAAATACTTATAATAATGCTGTTTAAACATACACTCTTTCCTGAACCGGTGGATCCGGCGATCAATAAATGGGGCATGTCATTAAGTTTTGCTACTACCGGGTTTCCGGAAATGTCTTCACCTAAAGCAAATGACAAAGGACTGCTGATTTTTTTAAAGGCAGCAGCAGATAAAAGATTACGCAAACCTACACTTAGTATTTTGCTGTTGGGCACTTCAATACCGATGGCTGATTTTCCCGGTATTGGTGCCTCGATCCTGATCCCCGGTGCTGCCAGATTAAGCTGCAAGTCATCTGTTAAACTGATGATCTTACTGATTTTCACCCCTGGCGCAGGTGAAAGTTCATACCTGGTTACTGCAGGTCCGCAGCTTACCTGTTTCACTTTTACGCTGATCCCAAAACTGGAAAAGGTATCTTCTAAAACACCTATACTCTCTTTAATATTCTTTTTATCTATATTTCTTTCATCACTGGCACTACTTAATAATTCCAGGGGTGGAATTTGATAAGCACTGGTCTTATTGACGGCTGGCAGAACGAATTTCATTTCACTCTTCTTTTTATTGATCTTTTCAATATCTTCTTCAACGGCAATAATTGTCAATGGCTCATCTGCTTCATTATCCTCTGTCTCATTTATTGGTGCCTTTTCAATATTATCGATAATCAGTGGAGTGCTTCTGTCAATGGGCTCTCTTTCTTCCTTTTCCTCATAAAACAATAATTTATTCAAATAGTGTAAGGCTCTGGCAGCAATTGCAGCTATTATACCGGTAGTCTGGGCAAAAGACTTATTTATGATCATAATACAAGCAATCAAAGTACTTAAAACCATCAGTATCATAAGACCGACTTTGCCCAATAATTTCATCAAGGAATAGGTTAATCCGCTGCCGATCAGTCCTCCGCCCATTCCTTTCATTCCTGCTTCTAATTCTGTCAAACCTTCCGGTATGGAAATAATACTTTTCGTAATTAAAAAAACCAGAGCTAAAATAGATAATCCCCACATTTGTCCTGACCATATTTTTTTATTAAGTCCGATATGTATCGACCAGAAGAGAAGGAAAAAAGAACTTATAATTGCACCGTCCCCCAGTAATGCGGTCAGTCCCTTGGAGATATACATTCCCAGTAAACCGATGAATAAACTGTCTTCGGGCAAACCATAGAATTTCCTGACACATAAATAGATGAATACAGAAATCATGAATAAAACCAGGGATGATATTTCGTATTTTATCCATGATGTTTTCTCTTTGTTATCGCTTTTTTCTTTAAGCTCAGGCTTAGTCTTCAGCTTAGCAGCCTTTTTTACAGGTTGCTTTTTATTACTCATCTATAACACTCCTAATAATCTCAAGCTACTCACACTTTCTATATTTGCCATAAAATTCCTCCTTGTGTTTAACCGTAATTATGCCATAAAGTAGAAATGATACCCCAGTACCAAAAAAGCAAGCAGCCATACATAATAAGAGAAATACGCCAGGCGTCCCTTTTTGACCAGATTCATAACCACCTTGATCGCCAGCAAACCAAAAACAGCGGCTGAAATAACCCCGATCATATAAGGGACAACATGAGCCATATCCACACCAACTTCGAACAGATCTTTGAGTTCTATTACTCCTGCCCCCAGAATGACCGGTATTGAAAGCAAGAAGGAGTAGCGAGCGGCAAATTCCCTGTCCAACCCTGCCAGCAAACCGGCAGCAATGGTAGAACCAGAACGGGAGATTCCGGGAATGATCGCCAGTGCCTGCAGCAACCCAATGAATATCACATCCCAGTAAGTTGTTTCTCTTATTTCCTTAGCGAAAATATTTCTGCTGGCCAGTCTTTCCGAAATCTGTAAAACAAATC
>JAAZFJ010000271.1 GCA_012511795.1 Syntrophomonadaceae bacterium | reverse complement strand
GGATTCCCTGCCTGATTGTCCTGGCTGTCTGCAGTCAAGGCAGGCGGAGTAAGATCTTCCGGTGCATCAGCAGCACTGTCATAAGTGAAACTTTCAACAGCTATACCGCCATCGGATACCAGCTGCAGGGCTGGATCATCGCTTTTCACATAGTCAATGAAAATGGTCTGCCCTGATTTTGCTTTGGCATCCAGAACCAGTTTGATCTTTCCTACTGTGTTGGTTTTTTCAACACCAGTTACTGTTGCCGGACTTCCGTCCAAATTCAGTGTAAACTGATCATGAACACCTTCCGGGATCACTATTGCCTGATCAAAAGTGATACTCACATCTCCCTTGTTGCTTATTTCAGCACCCACTAGGACGGGTGGCTGCTCAGCCTGCACCGCCGGCACCAATACCATGATCATGAATATTATCGCTAAGAAAAGAGCGATACGATTGTGTTTTTTTACAGTCAACATTTCTTATCCTCCTCAGTAAAATTTTTTCCATCCGTTTCTAATAAGCCCTTAACTCTTCTTTAGTGCAGGGCCGCCATAATGTATTCTCTCTCAAATCCTCCAGCGGCTTGACCAATAAAACTGCTTCCCGATCCATCAATACCGCTTTTACCACCTCCCCTATTTCCACCAATTCTTCATCAGCCAAAACCTGTCCATCCAATTTGTTTTTTACCTTTGTGATGTAGGATCTTTTCATTATTTCACCCACAGTGACTTGCTGTCCCGATTCGGCAATAAAGATTTTTCCTCGAAATCTTCCATCATTACCGCTTAAGCGCAAGCCTGTACCGGCCAAAGCACCTACTACACCGTCCCCAGTACCCCCATGCTCTGAAAGATGGATACCCATTTCCTCAGCCACCCCGTAAGCATAGTCTTTGTTCAAGACTTCCTGTTTGGCAGAAAACCCGTAAGCGATCAGCCAGCCGGGATTGGAAAGTCTTTCTGGGATCACTACACATAACCCGGGATCTGATCCTTCTGCTCTCTCTTTTTCCAGGAAACGGCCGCTGTACTGAATCACATCATCCAGAACATCGTCTTTGATGTCCGCTGCGAAGCACATAGCACTGTTGTGGGACGTATAAGGCACATCCGGGTGGACTAATAATTGATGCCTGGTTATCGGCTGGCACTTTCCCCATCCCTGTTCCTCGATTTGCTGGGATAAAAGAGCAGCTAATTGTCCTGTGCCCCGTTTGATATGGATATTATCAGTATCATCAATACATAACAGGATAAACAAATCTCTCACCTCGTTTCATTCTTACCCTTTGGCTTCCCGCATCCCCTGACTGGTCAGGATCCTTTGGATCGTTGCTTCGTCTAGCTGCCAATCAAAAAATGTGAGATAAAAATCCTGGATAATATCTGTCATGTCAACATCTGTAAACAGATCCGGATACACTGTTTTCGCAGTCCAAATTGCTGCCAGGGGAGTTTCCAGAGAATTTTCATGTCCCCAACGGGATATTCCAACCGGCAGCGGAAGCACCTGCTGATTTTTTACTGCTTTAAGGGACTTCCATTGTTCATTGGTCATAATATAACCGACTACATCGGGATTATTGGCCAAAATATAGTCCGGGTCCCATAAAAGTATTTGCTCCAGACTGGCATAATGGTCGCCATCGATGAATTTCAAATCCTGATCCACAGATACATTTATAACACCGGCAGCTTTCGTCCAATCGGCAGCCAGGGTGCCTGCCGTATCAGTCCTGGTGGCTTCCTGGGTCGAATGGTAAACTCTTGCTCTTTCTTCATCAGGTATGTTCGCGGTTCTATCCTGGACCATGGAGATCTGTTCCTGGTAAAACTGCTGGTACTCTTTGCTTTCTTCCTCAGTTCCCACAATTTTTGCGATCATTTCCATGGCAAATTGCTGATCATCCATGGAAGTAAATTTCACTACCACTACCGGGACCTTCGCTAACTGCAGTTTTTCCATTTCTGCTTCATTAGAAATGGTGTCTTCTTTGACAAAAATCAGGTCTGCTTTGATCCTGAGCAGTTCCTCTACGTTTATAGCACCGCCTTTTTTAGGAATCGAAAGTCCCTTTAACTGTGGGTACATTTCCATCAGCAGAACATCTCTCTGCATGCCATCAGTAGTTGCCACGATTCTATCCCCTTTGCCGTACATTGCCAATGCATACCCGGCTTCCGGGCAAGTACAGGCAATTCGCTGAGGATCCACAGGCACTTCCACCTCACGTCCGGCACAATCAGTGATCATTCTGGTATCCTTGACGCCGTCATTTTCCAAGTCAGTCTGATCAGTGCCGCATCCCGTCAAGGAAAAGGTCATCAGCAAGATCAAAAGCAAAATAACAAATGATTGCCCTTTACTATAAAAATTCCCCTTCATTCGGTGTCTCACTTTCTTCCTCCTTTCAGTTTCTATCCTTATCAATCGTACTGATGGGTATGACCTGTTTTAGTTTCTTCCCGTTATCCACCATACAGTCTACGATGCTGGCTCTTATGTGGTAAAGTTCTCCCAGTCTGGGCTCTGATAAAACTTCAGAAGCCTTGCCTACGATTTCAAAATGTTTATTTCTCAGCATCGCGGCCTGGCAGGCAACGCCCTGATTCTCAAAATAAAAGCAGTGGTTGGGAATATGAGTAGCCATAAGGATTGACAGCCCCGTTTCTTTGACCAATTTCACAATGGTCTCCAGTATCACAAGTTCATGGCGGTAATCTAGATGGGCAGTGGGTTCATCCATGATTATCAAAGGGCTGTTCTGGGCCAGTGCCCGGGCTACCATGACCAACTGGCATTCACCCCCGCTTAACTGCGTATAGGGACGATCCTGGAGATGAGCGATCC
>JAAZFJ010000270.1 GCA_012511795.1 Syntrophomonadaceae bacterium | reverse complement strand
CTTTTAGCAGCATGGGCATGTTGTCTAGCAGGCTTTGCACTATTGTGACGATAGCATTCACAGCTGCAGGGATTAACTCCGGTAAAGCCGAACCGATGCCTCCCACAAGGGTAGTCACCAGTTGTACTGCTGCATCAATTAAAAGAGGGAGGTTATCAATCAAGGCTCCCACAATTGTCATCACTGCATCAACGGCAGCCGGGATGAGTTCCGGTAAAAGATTTATAATCGCCTCCAACACCTGGCTAAACAGTTCTGTTACAGTACTAAGGAGCAAAGGGAGCAAATCGCCTATCGCTGACAAAATCGCACCGGTAGCAGTAGGAAGTGCAGTTACAATGTTTTCAATAACAGGAACGATGTTTTTTACCACTGCCTGCAATGCATCCACGAGATTTTCAGTAAGATTTCTCATGTCTGCATCAGCGTTGCCAAGTCCTGCTGTGAATGATCCTAAAGCTGCTTGAAAGAGTCCGATGGAGCCAGTTATTGTCTCTGTCGATTCTTTTGCAAAGTTCCCGGCATACTGCTGGGTGTTTTCAAAGAACATCTGCATAGCGACTTCGGCTTTTTCCGCATTGGTGGCAGATGCCCAGGTGAAATCCAAACCCTTGGCTAAAGCGTAAGCCTGGATGTTGGTAGCGTTCATGGCTACACCTAGATTATCCATCATAGTAAAGTTGCCTTTTGCAGCTCCTGCAACAGAATCAAGAGCCATCTGCATATCAAGGCCCATGACAGATGCCATATCTGCTGCCCGTTGCATGGCTTTTTCAGTTAGTTCTAGGCTCTTTTGCTGTTCTATACCGGAGCCTTGAAACAATGCACCCATTTTATTGGCTGTGGCTAAGTACTGGCTTTGGGATACACCCATATTTTTGTAGGCTTCCTCACCGGTTTTCTGAATCGATGCAGCGTACTTGCCAAACACTGCCTCCGAGCCGCCAAGGTTTTGTTCCAGTTCACCGAACTGCTTCACAATCTCTGCACCAAGTTTTATAGCGGCGGCACCGGCAGCGACTGCCACTGCACCCATAGCCACGCCGATACCCTTAAGGATACCGCCAAACTTCTCAAACTTGCCGCCTGCGTCATCTGCACTTTTGCCCGATTCTTCTAATTCTTCTCCGAGGTTATCAGCATCCTCAGCCGTTTCCTCCAACTCACGCTCCATACCATTAAGTTCGGCTTTGGCATTGTTAAGCTGGATGGCCCAGTTCTGGGTTCGGCGGTCGTTCTCTCCAAAACTCTCCGAGGCATTTCGCAGTGCCGATTCAAGGGTGGATATCTTATCTTTTTGGGCATTGATTGCCTTATTTAACACTTGGTTCCGTGCCGTTACAGCTGCAATGCTCTTATCGTTTTTATCAAACTCGGAGGAGGCAAGTTTCATCTCAGAGCCTAACACTTTAAAGGACTGGTTAATGTCCCTAAGGGCATTCTTAAATTCCTTTTCGCCTTCAATACCAATTTTAAGACCAAAGTTGTCTGACAACTTGCCACCTCCTTCTTTATTTTTGGGCATAAGAAAAGACACCCTTTTTTAAGAGTGCCTTAGGATAGATTTGTCTTTTGTGCTACTTCAACAATTATTTGATGCACATCTGTCAAGACAAGTCGATTTTATTAAATGCTTTTTTCATACTAGCAAGTGCTTCAATCCAACCTATATCTGATGCGTATTCATTTTTAGAACGATATCTTTCCCATAAGTTTAGTAGGATTTCTGATGATTCTATCATTTCTATATATTCATCGCTACTCTTTTTAATACTATCAAAACTCCCCCTATGCCTAGATGTTTCTATAAATGCTTGTTTAAGGAAATCTTCATTTAAATCGGATTCGTGTAATTCCATCAAAATATGAATATCATAGTAATCACGCATCCTTGTCGTTGTGGTTCCTCTTGATAAAATAGTTTCAAGTTTTTCCGCAAACACTGTCTCTAGATTATAGGCAAGGACAGAGATTACCTATCTTCCAATAATAGTCGAAACTTATATTCTATGGCCCTAGGTGTAATTTTATCTCCTGCAGTAATATCTACTTTCATCGTCTGCCTAGTCTTATCGAATTTGGTGTTAATGGAAACTCTAATCCCCGGATATTCTGACTCGTCTCTAATGTTTTCAAGTTTAGATAAAGTCATAAGCACACCATCATCCACCGGTACAGATAGGATTTCAATAAAAATCTCCTTAAGATTTTCTACAGTTAAAGTCAGACCCCTTATAGTAGCGTCCATATCCATGGTAGACCGGGTATCAATTCCTACAATTGCAGCAATTAGCATACCGCCTTTTAGTATAAATTGGTTTTTATATTCAGATAAAGAGATTCTTTCAAGCAATCTTTCCAGCATAAAATTCCTTAGGAGGATTTCTGCACTTACACCTTTTTCTTTAGATAAATTCCTTATTAAAGCCTTTAATTGGGTAGATGACTTCATAGTAACACCTCCGAGTAAGTCCTAAGAATTGTTTCTATTTTTAATTCACTGGCATATTTCATCAGTTTATTTAAATCTTTCTCCTTACTGACAAAATATCTTTTAAGTGCATCGCTTACTACGGCAGGGTCTTGATTATTTCTATCCCGTAAAATATCACAAATAGTTCTCTCCATATCATAAGTTCTGACTTCATTGCCAAAGGTGGTTCTTTTGGTGCATACTCCTAATTCAAACCATTCCTTTTTTACCGTATGAACAATCAGCCCCACTTTTTTCAATCTGCTAGGATTATAACCTCTTGGTACTGTAACCACATAGTTAATAGGATCCCTGTCAGTTAAATCATGAAGAAATAAAGCTGTTTCATGGGAGTAAATCATCTTGTCCCTTTTTAACTGATTGATAAATAAGGCATCTTCCCAAGCATCTGCTGAAGCATAAACTCCATAGCTAACCCGATCTAATTCCCCTTCTTTAACTAAAAGACCTAAATACTCACGATGGATATTATTTTCTTCTGCTACTTTTGTAGTAATAATACCTCCATATTCTTCAGTAATCTTTTTTAATTTATTTTTACCTGTCATTATTTCACCTCATTCTTGACACTTGTGCTACTATTATATATATATGTGGCACGAATGTCAATAAGTGAAATTTCATTAAATCCCTATGGGAACAATCTCGTCAATGAAATATTCTCGTTTTGGTTTAGCCATGCCAGTAAACTGTTTATGGATTTCCCATTGATCTAAAAGCTCTCCAATGGGCATGAGCCAGACATCGATTTCTACTCTATGAAGTTGGGTTACTCCGTAATAAAGAAGTCGAGCAAACAATTCTTCATCACTTACTCGACCACTTCGTTTTTTGAGTTTTCGTCCTCAGACTCAATGTTTCTTTTAGTGCCCTTAAACATAGCTTCCATGATGGCATCTTTGTATGTCGCAAGTTCTAGTGGGGAAGTTAAAAGCTCCACATCTTCTTCTGTCAGTAGCTTCCTTTTTTCACCCTTTAATCGGTTATCAATTAGCACACTTTGGTTGGCTAAAAGAGTAATCAGCCAAACAATCTCATCAAGGGCCATTTCAAAGTTTTCTGCTTGCATCAGCTTTTCACCTAGATTTTCTAACCCGCCGTAGCGTTTAGCTATTTCCTTGGTAGCT
>JAAZFJ010000002.1 GCA_012511795.1 Syntrophomonadaceae bacterium | reverse complement strand
CCCATGGGGAGCCATTTCCGGCTCAGAAGCTGGCTGAAGAATATAATAAATATATGCGTAAACGATCAAAATAACTTAATGGTTAAGCATAAGTGATAAAGCATATAGATAATTAAAATTTACACGGATCAAAAGAACGGTAAGCTTAAAAATATAAGGTTGATAAAACTATATATGTCAGGAAGCAGGGAACAGATAACCTGCTTTTTTTAATGCCTTTTTCAGCTAGATAAAAAAGGCATACTACTGATTACAGGCGATTTTATTAAACCAGAATAAAAATAAAAAAGTTGTTGTAAAATTATGCATAGGGATGTATAATTATTTACATTATTGAATCATCATATACATAAGCCTGAATAAGGAGGTCATTTAAGTTGTACCGGATTGGAATCGTGGGAGACGGATACACCGCTGCTGATTTATTAAGAATTATTTCTGGGCATGAGGAAGTGGAAGCGGTAACCATCCTTTCCACTGAAAATATAGGAAAGAAAATCACTGATGTTTACCCCAGTTTATTGGGATTCAGTGATCTAGTCTGCCAGGAAAGCAATATAGAGAATTTGGCTGGAAAGTGTGATGCGGTTTTTCTGGCACTCCCTCACGGTCTTTCCGTACCCATGGCTACACAGCTGATGGAGTACGGCATTAAATGCATCGACCTGGGAGCTGATTTCCGCTTTAATGACAGTGAAATTTATAATAAGTACTATAATCTGACTCATGCCAACCCACAATTATTAAAGGAAGCTGTTTACGGCATACCCGAACTTTACAGGGAACAGATCAAAGCAGCCAGACTGGTGGCCAATCCCGGTTGTTTTCCTACCAGTGCCATTTTGCCTCTGGTACCATTATTGGCCGCTGGAATCATCGAAACAAACGATATCATTATCGATTCCAAAACCGGCGTATCAGGTGCAGGCAGGACTCCCAGCCCCACCAGCCACTTTTGCGCCGTTAATGAAAATATAAATGCCTATGGGGTCGGTACCCACCGACATGCACCGGAAATTGCCCAGGAACTGAGTTTGGCGGCAGGAAGCCCGGTAGATATCACCTTTACCCCCCATCTGGTTCCCATGAACCGGGGTATTTTAAGTACCATTTACGCCAGATTGAGGCCGGGTCTTAAAGGTGCAGACGTGAGGCAGGTGCTGAACGATAAATATGGACAGGAAACCTTCATCAGGATCCTGCCGGAAGGAGTCATGCCTCATACCAAATGGGTATATGGAAGCAATCTGGTCCATATCAACCTGGTGGTTGATGAATCAAGCAGGAGGGTCATTTTATTGTCAGCTCTGGACAACCTGACCAAGGGCGCATCCGGGCAGGCAGTACAAAACATGAATCTGATGCTGGGAATAGAAGAAAGCAGGGCTTTAAACAGCCCGGCGGTCTTTCCCTAAAAATATATAAATCACAGTAAGGAGATGAAACAGTGAAAACAATTAGCGGAGGAATCACAGCTCCGGCTGGCTTTACAGCCTCAGGAGTATGTGCTGAAATCAAGAAAAAAGATAAAAAAGACGTGGCGATTATCATGTCTCAGGTTCCCTGTACAGCAGCCGGAGTCTTTACCACCAATATGGTACGGGCAGCCTGTATCGATATCAATAAAAAACATTTGTTAAACGGCCAGGCACAGGCCATCGTAGTTAACAGCGGCAATGCCAATGCCTGCACCGGACAGCAGGGGATCGATGATACACTGCAGATGGCTGAGGTCACCGCAGCAAGCGTGAATATAGATCCTTCAAATGTGCTGGTGGCTTCTACCGGAGTGATCGGGGTATTTATGCCCATGGACCAGATCGCCAAAGGGATCGAGGCAGCGGCACGAGTCCTTTCTCCTGAAGGATCAGAGGATGCTGCACAGGCCATTATGACCACTGATTTGGCGAAAAAAGAAATCGCCGTTGAAATAAAGCTGCAAGGCAAATCGGTAAAAATAGGAGCCATAGCCAAAGGTTCGGGCATGATCCATCCCAATATGGCTACCATGCTTTCCTTTATAACCACCGATGCTGCCATCAGCAGTGCCTGTCTGCAGCAGCTGATCAGAGAGAGCGCCGGTATAAGCTACAACATGGTAAGCGTGGACCGGGATACTTCAACCAATGACATGGCTTTGATCATGGCCAACGGCTTGGCCGGCAATAATATCATTGATGACCCGGATTCTAATGATTATAAGCTTTTTAAAGAAGCTCTTGATTTTATAAATATATTTTTGGCCAAAAAAATTGCCCGGGATGGAGAAGGGGCCAGTCATCTGATCGAGGTGAAGGTTATAAATGCGGCCGATGAAAAAAGCGCCCGGCTCATTGCCCGTTCCATTACCGCATCCAATCTGACCAAGGCTGCAGTTTTTGGCGAAGATGCCAACTGGGGACGGATACTGGCGGCAGCCGGATATTCCTCAGCCCAGTTTGACCCTGAGAAGGTTGACATTTATCTGGGACAGGAAAAAATGGCCGAGGGCGGTATGGGCTTAATATTTGACGAAGATAAAGCCCGCCGGGAACTGCAGAAGGAAGAAGTACTGATCACCGTAAATCTAAACAGCGGAACATCATCAGCCACAGCCTGGGGATGTGACCTTTCCTATGAATATGTCCGGATCAATGCGTCTTACCGTACTTGATCGACAAAAACAGAACTGCCAAAGGGGGTATCGAGTTGACCTTATCTGCACTGGAAAAAGCCGAGATACTGGTGGAAGCTCTTCCTTATATAAAAGAGTTTCACGGCAAAAAAGTGGTAATAAAATACGGCGGAGCGGCTATGGGAGATTGTATGCTGAAAGAAAAGATCATGCAGGATATCGTCCTGATGAAATATGTAGGCATGCATCCTATTGTAGTACACGGCGGAGGGCCGGAAATCAATACTATGCTGAAACGCCTGAACATAAAAAGTGAATTTATTGACGGCCTCAGGGTAACTGACCGTGAAACCATGGAAATCGTGGAAATGGTATTAGGAGGCAAAGTTAACAAGGAAATCGTTGCCGGCATCAATGCCAGCGGCGGCAAAGCAATAGGCATCTCCGGCAAGGATGCCAGGCTTATTATGGCCGGGCCTGCCGAAGACAGCCAGCGCATGGGATTTGTGGGCAAGGTGGGACAGATCAATCCGGAAATTATCGCTACAGTCATAGAAAACGGCTATATTCCGGTCATTGCTCCCATCGGTATGGATGAAGAGGGAAACAGTTATAATATCAATGCTGATCTGGTGGCAGCGGCTATTGCGGTAGCTGTGAAAGCTGATAAACTGGTGCTCCTGACAGATGTGCCGGGGCTGCTGAAAGATCCCCGGGATCCCGAGTCCCTGATATCTGTATTAAAAATCAGTGAAGTAGGAAAATATATAGAGCAGGGTATTATCAGCGGCGGAATGATGCCTAAAATCCAGTGCTGTGTAGAAGCAGTAAGGGGAGGAGTGGGCAGGACTCATATAGTAGACGGAAGGGTATCCCATTCCATACTGCTGGAAGTATTCACCCGCCAGGGCGTAGGAACCATGGTGGCCGATCAATAAGGCACAGCTATTTACCGAAACCGCGGCCGTGAATAAAGCGGTCAGCCATTTTGAAAAGGAGAGAAGAGGGATGAGCAATAACAGCATTGTTGATCTGGGTCAGCAGCATATCATAAACAATTACGGGCGTTTTCCCATTTCCCTGGTAAAGGGCAAAGGAACCTATGTGTGGGATGCTGACAACAAGCAGTACCTGGACTTTGTCAGCGGGATTGCAGCCTGCTCCCTGGGGCACTGTAACGAAAAACTGGTGCAGGTCGTGGAAGAACAGGCTAAAACCCTATGGCATGTTTCCAATCTCTATTGGATCCAGCCTCAGGTTGAACTGGCAGAGAAACTGGCTATGATCACCGGACTGGATAAAGTATTCTTCTGCAACAGCGGTACTGAAGCCAATGAAGCTGCTATAAAACTGGCCCGTAAATATTTTTACCGCCAGAATAAAAGTAAAAAATATGAAATCATAAGTTTCAGCAATTCCTTCCATGGACGGACTCTGGCAGCACTTTCCGCTACCGGGCAGACCAAATATCAGGAGGGCTTTGCACCTATGCCCGCAGGTTTTGTTTATGCCCGCTATAATGACATCTCCTCAGTAGAAGCAGCCATCACTGAAAACACAGCTGCCATCATGGTGGAAATCATACAGGGGGAAGGCGGGGTACTTCCGGCCGAGCTCAGTTTCCTGCGGGGATTAAGAAAAATCTGCGACCGGGAAGATTTGCTGCTGATTGTAGATGAAGTACAGACCGGCGTAGGCAGGACCGGAAAATTCCTGGCCTGTCAGCTTTATGACATAAAAGCCGATATCGTCACCCTGGCCAAAGGATTAGGCGGCGGAATACCCATTGGTGCAACACTGGCTACGGAAAAAGTGGCATCCGGCTTCCAGCCGGGAGACCATGCAGCCACCTTTGGCGGCAATCCTTTATCTACTGCGGTTGCCAGTAAAACAGTGGAAATAATCAGTGAAGCCAGCTTTTTAAAACAGGTAGAGAAGATGGGTGAGTACCTAAGTGAAAAATTATTAGGTCTTAAGGACCCGCGCATTGTGCATTTCCGGGCTCGGGGACTGATGCAGGGGCTGGAGTTTGACCGGGAAGTGAAAGGACTGGTAAGCATTTGCATCAAAAAAGGGCTCTTGCTGGTTAATGCCGGACCCAAAGTCTTGCGCTTTGTCCCTCCTTTAACGGTAAATGAGGTGGAAATCAACGGGGCGATAGCCATTCTGGAACAAGCCTTAAAAGAATGGGAAGATTAACGGCATAAAAGAACTGGAGGGGAAAGAATGATTGAAATCAATGACAGTTTAAAAGGCAGATCATTTATAAGCATCCGTGATTTCAGCTGCGCTGAGATTGAATACATACTAAGAGTGGGGGCGGAGCTTAAAAAAAAGCAGAAAAAAGGCATTCCTCACCCTTATCTGGCCGGCAAAACTCTGGGGATGATATTTCAGAAGTCCTCTACCCGGACCAGAGTAGCTTTTGAAGTAGGTATGTACCAGTTGGGCGGCCATGCCCTGTTTTTAAGCCCCCGGGACATTCAGGTGGGCAGAGGAGAGACTATCAAAGATACAGCACAGGTTCTGGGACGCATGGTAGACGGCATCATGATCCGTACCTTTGACCATCAAGAAGTGATAGAGCTGGCCAGATGGTCAGGAATACCAGTGATCAACGGCTTAACTGACCTTTTGCACCCCACTCAGGTGATCGGTGACCTGATGACCATCAAAGAGCATAAAGGAGAGCTTAAGGGATTAAAGCTGGCTTATGTAGGCGACGGCAACAATGTGGCCCATTCATTGCTTTTCGGCGGTGCCAAAGTGGGGATGGATGTGGTCATCGCTTCTCCGAAAGGTTTCGGTCCTGATGAAGAGATCTTAAAAATGGCTGTCAAGGGTGCCGAAGAAACCGGCGCTAAATTATGGACCCTGGAAGACCCGGAGGAAGCAGTTCAGGATGCAGATATAATCTATACGGATGTGTGGGCCAGCATGGGTCAGGAAGAAGAAGCAGAGGAAAAAGAAAAGAAATTCAGCCGTTACCAGATCAATCAGGAACTGCTTAAAAAGGCCAAGGCCGATGCCATTGTCCTGCATTGCCTGCCGGCCAAACGAGGCAAGGAAATCACCGATGAAGTCATGGACGGACCTCAGTCCAGAGTGTTTGATGAAGCGGAGAACAGGCTCCATGCCCACAAGGCGATAATGGCAGTTTTGATGTAGAAAAGAAAAGCAACATTTGTTAAACTGGTAAAAAAGGCGGGGAATTTTCCCCGCCCCAGACCGTCTAAAAAATCGAATCTCATTGTTACTTCACAAGCCCCCGCTCAGTCATCGTACCTCACAGTACGACTCATTTGCGGGACTTGCTCGTGCCTCGACCTTCACTTTTTTAGCTCGGTCTGCCAACTTCTTTACTAAGCTGAGGATAAAAGGCGGGGGAATTTTCCCCGCCTTTATGAAATAAACAATTCTTAGGAGAGAAAAAAATGTTAAAGGAAGATAAAAACCTAATATCCCCAATGTTTTTGATCATCGCCTGTTTATTTGTCACCGGCCTGCTGCTTTCCAATATTATTGCCGGCAAACTGATTACCGTATTTGGTATTGTTCTGCCGGGAGCGGTTATACTCTTTCCCCTTACTTATATTTTTGGCGATATTCTAACCGAAGTTTACGGTTTTAAGAAAGCCCGTCTGGTTATATGGACCGGTTTTGCAGCTAATCTCCTCATGGTGGGGGTTTTTGCCCTGGTAATATATTTACCGTCCCCGGCCTTTTTCGCGGAACAGGAAGCCTTTGCTCTGGTGTTAGGGATGGCACCCAGGGTAGTCATGGCATCGCTTTTGGGCTATTTTATTGGAGAACTGACCAATTCCTTTATCCTTTCCAAAATGAAAATCATGACCCGAGGAAAGTGGCTGTGGACTCGTACCATTGGCTCTACTCTTGCAGGGGAAGGGATTGATACGGTAGTTTTTATTACCATCGCTTTCTGGGCCCTGGTACCTAATGATGTGCTGCTGCAGATGATGCTGTTCCAGTATATATTCAAAGTCAGCTATGAAATTCTGGCCACACCTTTAACTTATCTGGCGGTAGGCAGACTGAAACAGATCGAAGGCCTGGATACCTATGACCATGATATAAATTATAATCCCTTCCGCCTGGGAATTTAACTGATTTTTAGGTTATAAGACAAAATACCCGCCTGAAAAGTCCCTTTAATATAGAAAAGGGACTTTGTTTTTGGTGATTTTTATTGGTATCATTGTCACTTAAGAGCGAAAGAGGAAAGCAAAAACAGTTTGAAATAACAAAAATTTTAGTAAATACTTACCAAAATGACATTATACGATGCAAATTCAAAATAATCAGTGAAATACTTGGGAAAAATAAAATCATAGTTATTGACACACATTATATAGTGGTAATATTATATATGTACCATACATATTGTGTTTTTAAAAAGGAGGAAACGGTCTATGGATATAAGCAAAATTAAGAAAAGAGATGGCAGGATAGTTCCTTTTGAAAAAGAAAAAATTACCAAAGCTATCTGGAAAGCGGCACAGGCAGTGGGCGGCAAGGATTATGACACGGCAGTTCAGCTGACAGAAAAAGTAGTCGAAATTGCTCAGTATGTTGATGAAGATGCTATTGCGACTGTCGAAGCCATTCAGGATTTGGTGGAGAAAGTCCTGGTCAAGAACGGCCACTATAAAACTGCCAAAGCATATATACTTTACCGCAAACAGCATGAAGACCTGCGGGAAGCCAGCCAGCTTTTCTTTAACAATAAATTAATCGGTGATTACCTGGGTAAAAATGATTG
>JAAZFJ010000269.1 GCA_012511795.1 Syntrophomonadaceae bacterium | reverse complement strand
GCAATGGTGAGCATTAACGTGATATAAAGCATTTGCGGCAGCACGGATACATCAAAACTGAACAAAGGAATTTTTAAGACCAGCAAAACAGGCATCAAGAAAAGGGCACCGATAATAAAAGAATAACAATTTACGATTAATCCGCCCAGTTTATCAGAAGTAGTCTTGGCCAGCACAATATATAATCCGTAACTGCATGCCGATAATAAAGCGGTAATGATGCCCCACAGATCAGCAGACTGCATAAAGATTTCTGTATAAAAAATAACTACCATTCCTGCAGTTCCCAGGAAAAGTCCCACAACTTTTATGGGGGTCAAATTTTTGCGATAAATAAGATAATCAAAAATATTGGCAAAGATAGGATTGGTGCAGAATAATACTGCCACTAAACTGGCGTTTGCATATTTGAGACTTACATGAAGCAAAGAAACACTGATAGTTACGTTAACTATCCCGAGAACAGCCAGGTTTATAAAATCTTGGCGGGATAAGTGTATTTGTTTTTTCGATGCAGAGGAAAGGGTAAAGGGGAGGATAAGTAATCCCGCTGCCAGGAAACGTAAAAAATTGATTTGTAGAGGATCGATGTCATAAGTTATGGTTTTGCTGACGAATTCAAGAGTACTGAATAGCAAAACAGTTAATGCCAGGGAAAAGTATCCTAATTTGCGATTTTCGGATAGCATAAAAGGCACTCCTAATATTACCAGTTTTCTAATCAAACTGGGATTATAAAGTAGTATATGCAAGGATAATGAACAATCCGTACAGTATTTTCCATTATTAATGGCTTACACTATTTTAGGCTCTATTCTGAACTATAGCACTTTTAGACTTCAAAGCAAATAAAGTTTATAATTATATGGTAATAATATATGGTAATAAAATATAATTTGTGGTACACATTCTCATATGCTTAATTCCGGAATACTCATCCGGAAACGGGGGAACCACACTTGGGGTGAATCCGGTATTTCCCGGTAGGGCGCCCTGGCCCAAACCCGACAGCTAACCTCGTAAGCAATTCCCTAGGGGAGAATGGGGATTACAGCTTTCTTCTTAAAACTTATTCTTTGTCCAAAGCCAAAATGTATCCTCAATTTTCTTTATATGTAAAATCGTTGTGTATCAGCCCAGAGTGGTAACTTAAGGGGCTTTTATTACTATGGTTACATTTCTTTATTGTGTCATTGACCTTTCGAAAGGGGGACTGAAATGGCTAAATTAATCATTAATAATCTGACTAAAATTTATGGGAACAGCCCCGAGAAAGCTCTCGAATTTATGGATAAGGGGTGTACCAACAGCGAGATACGACAGGAGACTAAACAGGTTGTTGGTGTAAGAAACGTAAGCTTTTCTGTTAAAGAAGGAGAAAGTTTTGTCATAATGGGACTTTCCGGCAGCGGCAAGTCTACTTTAATTAGATGTATCAACCTTTTAATCAAACCTACCCGGGGAGAGATCCTCATCGACAATGAGGACGTTACCAGGATCTCCAGTGATAGATTGATGCATCTGCGCCGAAAGAAGATGAGTATGATCTTTCAGAAGTTTGCTTTGCTGCCAAACCGGAGGATTCTTGACAATGTGGCCTATGGACTGGAAGTTCAGAATCTGTCCAGGATCCAGCGCTATGAAAAAGCCCGGGAAGCTATTTCCCTAGTAGGGTTACAGGAGTGGGAGGATGCCTATCCTCATAATCTTAGCGGTGGTATGCAGCAAAGGGTGGGGATCGCCAGGGCTCTTGCCAATGATCCGGATATCCTGCTGATGGATGAACCTTTCAGTGCACTGGACCCTTTGATCAGACAGGATATGCAGGACGATTTGCTGGCCTTGCAGGAAAAGCTTCATAAAACTATCATTTTTATTACTCATGATTTGGATGAAGCGCTTAAGATCGGTGATAATATTGCGCTGATGAAGGATGGCGTTATCGTACAGAGCGGAGCACCCGAAGATATACTATTATCCCCGGCCTCTGACTACGTAGCTCGTTTTGTAGAAAATATCAATTGGACCAAAGCTCTTACCGCTTCTTCAGTAATGGTCAAACCCAGGGTGGTTATATATCCCAAGGACGGGCCTATGACGGCTTTGCGGATCATGGAAAAACATGGCATATCGAGCCTGTTTGTGGTTAACAGGTCAGCACACCTTCTCGGTTATGTAACTGCAGATGGCGCTTATAACGCAGTTGAAAATGGAATCAAACAATTAGATGGGATCATTCAAAAAGATATGCCTGTTTCAGCACCGGATACCGTTTTGTCTGATTTGCTGGAAGTAATGGCAAATACCAAGATCCCCCTTGCAGTTGTAAATGAGGACAATGAATTAAAAGGGGTCCTGGTAAGAGGTTCAGTGATTGCAGGTTTGGCGGGAGCCAGAAGGGAAGCGGGTGAGTAAGATGAATCATAATCTGTTTTTAAATATAACGTCTTATTTTACTGATGGTATTCCGCGAATCCCGCTGGGCAGATGGACCGATCAAACCATTGAATTTCTGCAGGCTAATTGCCGTGAATCGACTCAGGCGATTTCAGATTTTCTGGAGATTGTAATTAAAGGATTGCAGGAGGGCTTGATTAGTGTTCCGCCGTTGCTGGCAATTCTGTTAGTTGCTCTGATAGCCTGGAAGCTTGCCGGCAGAAAGATTGCAATATTCAGTCTTCTGGGACTATTGTTCATTTGGAATATTGGTTTATGGGATGTTACTTTGCAGACCCTGGCCATGGTTTTAGTGGCGGTATTCATGTGTATTCTTTTGGGAGTACCCCTGGGAATATTAATTGCCAAGAATGAGACGTTTTACCGCATAATTGCGCCGGTCCTTGACTTTATGCAGACTTTGCCGGCTTTTGTTTATTTGCTGCCTGCCATTCCCTTTTTTGGCCTGGGAGTTGTTCCGGCAGTGATCACTACTTTGATTTTCGCTATGCCGCCCATTATCAGGCTCACATATCTGGGTCTTATACAAGTTCCGGAGGAATTATTGGAATTAGGGAAATCCTTTGGCTCAACATTTTTCCAGATGCTTTTGAAAATTGAGCTTCCTCTGGCCAGATCAACGATTATGGCAGGGATCAATCAATGTATCATGCTGTCACTGTCCATGGTTGTAATTGCAGCCATGATTGGCGCTAAAGGTCTGGGCGGAGTTGTATGGACAGCTATTCAGACCCTTAATATGGGGATGGGCTTTGAAGCCGGTGTTGCTATAGTTATACTGGCTATTATTCTAGATAGAATAACTAGCAGTTTAGGTAAATCATAAGAAAAGGAAAGGAAGGGTAGGGAAGAACAAAAAAAAGCAGAAAAAGAAAGGATGGGGAAAAATGAGAAAATTAATGAAAAGTAAGTCTATTATAGCAGTGGCTATAATAACCATGCTGATGTTTAGTGTTGTCGGTTGTGGAGGAAGTTCTGATGTGGCTTCTGATTCAGGACAGCAGGACGATAAAAAAGTGCGCTTGCTTTACGTACAATGGGCATGTGCCTCTGCAGAAACACATATTATGGCTGAGATCCTGGAAAATTACATGGATTATGAGGTAGAAATCATGGATGTGGCTGCAGCTGCTATGTACCAGGGGCTGGCCAGCAAGGAAGCAGATGCTATTTTTACTGCCTGGCTTCCTTTAACTCATGGAGATTATATGAAACAACTGGGAGATCAGCTTGAAGATTTGGGGCCTAATATGGAAGGTGCTAAAATCGGTTTAGTCGTACCTGAATATGTAACTATCGGCTCCATTGAAGAAATGAATTCTGTAAAAGATAAGTTCAAGGGACAAATCATTGGTATCGACCCTGGTGCAGGAATTATGCAAGCCTCGGAACAAGCTTTAACCGACTATGGATTAGATTATGAACTGGTGGAAGGCAGTGAAGGAACCATGATCATGTCACTGAAAGAAGCCATTGATAATGAAGAATGGGTCGCAGTAACAGGTTGGACTCCCCATTGGAAGTTTGCCCGCTGGGACTTAAAATATCTGGATGATCCCAAAACTGTCTATGGGGAAGCAGAAACCATTAACACCGTTGTAAGATTGGGATTAAAAGAAGACAAGCCTGATGCTTATGAGTTATTCGATAATTTTGCCTGGACGCCCGATGACCTGAGTTCTGCCATGGTACTGGCTGAAGAATTGGGTGACCCGGTAAAAGCTGCTCAGCAATGGATCGATCAGAATCAGGATCTGGTGCAAAGCTGGCTGCCTGAAGAATACAAAAAATAATATCAAAGAAAGGAGGCTGCTGCCTCCTTTCTTCTCACTAATTATAAAAAGTAAAATTCCAAAGAAGATGAATTGAATTATAAAACATTTATACTATTGGTTGAAATAATTGATCTGCATCGCTTCGCGTACTTCATGCATAGTATCCTGGGCAACTGCCCGGGCTTTTTTGGTTCCTTCATATAATATCTCTGTTACCAAAGGCATGTTATTGGCGTATTTATTTCTTCTTTCCCGCATAGGTTCCAGTAAGATGTTGATACGGTTGAAAAGGTTGTTCTTGCAGTCTGTACAGCCGATGGAGCCCTGGCGGCAGTTGGCATGAATCTCATCTATTTCAGCTGCATTAAATACTTTTTGATACTGGGATATGGTGCAAACTTCGGGGTGGCCAGGATCATTTTTTCTGATACGGGCTGGATCAGTTACGGCACTTCTTATTTTACTTTTAAGAATTTCAGGATTATCGGTCAGGAAAATAGCATTATTCAAACTTTTACTCATCTTGGCCTTGCCGTCCAACCCAACTAATCTTGGTACATCGCCAACCAAAGTATCCGGTTCGATCAAAACCGGTTTATAAAGATCATTGAATCGGCGGACTATTTTTCTTGCTAACTCCAGATGAGGGATCTGATCTTCACCCACCGGCACCAGATGGGCTTTGAAAATAGCAATGTCAGCCGTCTGGCTCACCGGATATCCCAGGAATCCATAAGTCATATCCTTAAAGCCATGCTGGGAAGCTTCACTTTTTATGGTAGGGTTATGCCTTAGAACATTAACCGAAGTGAATAGGGAAAAATACATGGTCAGTTCGCATAGTTCCGGGATCATACTCTGAATAAAAATGGTGGAAATTTCAGGATCGACCCCCGCTGCCAAATAATCAAGGGCAATGGTATAAATATTTTCCGTTAAATTCTCTTCTTTTTCCCAGTGAGTAGTGAGAGCCTGTACATCAGCAATGATGATGAAACTGTCATATTCTTTCTGCAGTTTAACACGATTGGCCAGACTGCCTACATAGTGTCCCAGATGCAGGTTGCCGGTTGGCCTGTCTCCGGTTAATATTCTCTTCTTTTTATCAGACATATTATTTCCTCCTGTGACTAAAAGCTTCATCTAATAAAAATATCATTATAAAGAAGGAAGTTCAAGGGGCATCAAAACCATGAGCTTTAAGGTTCATAATATGTTATGACATTTTTTCCAACTAAATTGATAATATTTACTTTGAAAGTAGAATGTAATAATATTAAAATGTAGAAATTCATCTAATGTAATTTAATTGTAATAATTAAAAGAGCAAAGGAGTTTAAAAATGACGGAACTAAATGATTTCCTATGTTTTAAAATGCGGGCAGCTATGAAAAAGATTGATAAAAATCTGGGCCAAATGCTGGAGCAATACGGAATCAGTATTCCCCAGTCTTTTATTCTAAAAACACTAATGGAAGAAAACGGCATTACTTTAAAGGAGATAGGCAACAGAACGCTGATCGACAGTTCATCCATGACGGTATTAATAGATAAGCTGGAAAAAGACGATCTGGTGGAAAGAAAACTAGATGCCCAGGACCGCAGGGCCATAAGGATCTATATCACAGAAAAGGGTCGTAATCTGGCCAGTGAAGTAATTGCCATTGCGGCCGATTTTAATATTAGACTTCGTCAATTGATCTCCAATGAAAATCAGCAGGAAGTATTCTTAAAGGGGATTGACCGTATCATAAACGGCCTTGACTAAAACCATGCCTGCTTAACGGAATACTTTTTCAAAAACAGGATGCATGGACATTCTGTTTTTATTTTTCTAGTGCATATATTAATCGTATATAAGAAGTTGTTTTGCATATTTGGAAAATAAGCGTTAATGTTGTTATAGTGAGTGTTTAAGGGATTATTAATTCTTTGATGATCTTATTGACATGGCAAATAAATATGCTAAAATTCTACATGTATGTTTTTTAGGTAAAAGGAGGTTTGGGAAACCAACCAATAAAAATTTAGGAGGGAGGCGACATTATTGCAGTCTTTAGGGCGACATGTGTTAGCTGAAGTTTATGGATGTCGATTCGAAGTGTTGAATGATATCAAACAGGTAGAGGATATCATGGTCAATGCGGCTTTGGAGGCTGGCGCCGAAGTAAGAGAGTTTGTGTTTCACAAATTTAGCCCCCAGGGGGTTAGCGGAGTTGTTGTTATATCTGAGTCTCACCTGGCAATTCATACCTGGCCGGAACTGGGTTATGCTGCAGTAGATGTGTTTACATGCGGCAGTAAAGTAAACCCGTGGGATGCTTGTAATTATGTAGCCGAAATGTTTGGTGCAGAACATGTAGAGGCATCCGAAGTAATCAGAGGATTACCAGAGCATAAGGATGAACGCCTGGTCGTAAATATTTAGGAGGGATACTATTTTAGTAGACCGAAGAAGCGACAAAAACAAAAATTATTTCTAACAGACCTTGTTTCTTGATGGAAAGCAAGGTCTTGTTTTTTTATTCGCCAATACCTGCTATGTTCATTTTTTACAATGATTTCCCATTTTCAATGGAACATCTGAGATTATCCATTTGTCTGAATGCTTGTGTTTATACATTATAATGCTAAGATTATGTAAAGATAATGTTAGGCATTGTGCAACATTATCTAATCTACTAAAATATAATTGGAATTTTGGCGAAGGTTGAAGGTTCCTTTGCTTTGCCGGAGAGGAAGAGAAGTATGGATTTATCTGTAATCCGGGCATTGATCAATGAGAATGATGAACTGGAAAAGGTTTTTGAAGCTACCATCGATCCCTGGTGGGATTCGACAAATATGTATTATGAGGAATTGGAAGATGATCCCACCTGGAATGTTTTACCTGCTGTTATTTATGCTGCCTACGAACTGCTAGGCTGTGAAAAAGAATTTATAACCTATGCTAATATATTTCGCACCGCTTATTTCGCTCATTATATTCATACCAGGATCAAAGATGTAGAAGAAGGACAGCAACATAACCAGCAAATGCAATTCAGTATTTTAATAGGTGATTATTTCTTTGGACGCCTTTTGAAATTGCTGGTGGACACAAATAACAGAGGAATACTTATACCTTTTGCCGGAATGATTTGTTCAATGAATGAAGGTATGGTGATCAAACATAAGATTGATGCTGCTGATAAAATGGTCACTGAAAAAACTAAAGCTTCTATTTATGAGACAGCTTTTTTGTCTGCAGCGATCATTGCTGAAAAAGATGATGAGTTTAAAGAACTTTATCGGCAGTTAGGGTTTTATATTGGGATGTGTATTGAATTATTCAGTGATATCAGCCTTAACGCCGGAAGCATCGATGATTGTTTATTCGAGGTAGAAACTATATGGGAGCAGATTAAGGAAATATATCTAAGTAAAAACCATCTGCTGGAGAAGCTGATCAATGAAATGAAGCAAATGTTGGCTGTTTCTGAAGCAGCTGTAGTATAAAAGACGGAGGTTTATCTGTGGCATATAAAGATTTACATGATTTTATTAAAAAACTGGAAAATGAGGGTGAATTATTAAGGATCAATACTCTGGTGGATCCGGAACTGGAAATCACAGAAATTACTGATCGGGTCAGCAAAATGCATGGACCGGCATTGCTGTTTGAAAATGTAAAAGGGTCTGATATGCCTGTATTGATGAATGCTTTCGGCAGTGAGAAGAGAATGGCATTAAGTCTTAATACGGATAAACTGGACAGTATTGGACAGGAAATAACCGATTTGCTGGCGATGAAAGACAATATGCCCCATTCTATGATGGATAAGTTAAGGATGCTGCCCAAATTAGCCGAATTAGCGTCTATGTTACCGCGCATGATAAAAAACGCCCCTTGCCAGGAAGTTGTAGATATGGCCCCAGATCTTAATAAATTGCCGATTCTTAAATGCTGGCCCAAAGATGCAGGCAGATTTATAACCTTGCCCCAAGTATATACCAAGGACCCTGTAACCGGTCAAAGAAATGTAGGGATGTACCGCCTGCAGGTTTACGACGGCAAAACCACAGGTATGCACTGGCATACACATCATGATGGTGCCCAAAATTACCGGAAAAATAAGGATACCGGCAAACCTATCGAAGTAGCAGTTGTCCTGGGAGGAGACCCGGCTATCACTTATTCTGCTACAGCACCCTTGCCGCCGGGCATCGATGAATTGATATTTGCCGGCTTCCTGCGCAAAAAGCCGGTTGATTTGGTTAAATGTAAAACCATAAACATGGAAGTTCCGGCTGATGCAGAAATTGTGCTGGAAGGGTATGTAGATCCTGAAGAGATACGTATAGAAGGGCCTTTTGGTGATCATACCGGTTATTATTCGCTAGCTGGTGAATACCCGGTATTTCATGTGAAATGTATTACCCATCGTGCCAAAGCTGTCTATCCTGCAACCATCGTGGGTAAACCTCCTCAGGAGGATTGTTATATGGCCTTGGCTACTGAAAGAATTTTCTTGCCTTTGCTTAAATTCCAGCTTCCTGAAATAGTAAATATGCACTTGCCTATGGAAGGTGTATTTCATAACTGCGTATTTGTGTCCATTAAAAAAACTTTCCCCGGTCAGGCTAAAAAAGTAATGAGTTCATTATGGGGAACAGGCCAGATGATGTTTGCCAAGTTCATCATCGTTGTGGATGAAAATGTGGATGTGATGAACGCTTCCGAAGTGATGTGGAAAGTATTTAACAATGTTGATCCTAAAAGGGATACGATGATAGTGGAAGGGCCTCTGGATGTTCTTGATCATTCAGCACCTTTGGCCTTGGTCGGTTCCAAAATAGGCTTTGATGCAACGAAAAAACTGGTTGAAGAAGGACACCCCAGGGAATGGCCGGAAGATATAGTAATGAGTAAAGAAATAATCGACCTGGTGAATAAAAAGTGGAGCGATTATGGATTTGAATAAGCTGAAAGCGTTTTTATCCCTTATCGATATTGAACATACCTTATTTGGGTTGCCTTTTGCTTATTTGGGAGCATTTTTTGCTGCTTTCACTGTTTACCAGGGTTGGCCTTCATTTTACAGTCTGTTCTGGATCACGGTAGCGATGTTGGGGGCCAGAACTGCTGCACTTTGTTTAAACCGTGTAATTGACATGAAAATAGACCGGGCTAATCCGAGAACTGCTGGTTGGATATTACCTTCCGGGCAGTTGTCGGTAGGATTGATATGGGTAATTGTATTCGTGTCTTTTGCCTTTCTTTTATTTGCTGCATTTAAACTTAACCCTCTATGCCTCTATCTTTCACCTCTGGCAGTATTCATTTTGTGGGTCTATTCTTATACCAAAAGATTTACCTGGCTGTGTCATTTGTTTTTAGGGATGGCAATCGGCATAGGTCCCATTGGGGCATGGTTCGGGGTCACTGGCGTTTTTTCTCTGCTGCCGGTATTGACAGGAGCGGCAGTAGCCTTTTGGGTTGCCGGTTTTGATACCATGTATGCTTGCCAGGATATAGAATTTGACCGTAAGCATGGCCTCCACTCTATTCCTTCAAATTTTGGAGAAAAGGGTGCCTTGTTTTTTTCGGCCGTATTTCACTTATTTACAATTATTTTTTTACTCTTAAATGGTGTTATTCTGGACCTTGGTATCTGGTATTATACAGGTGTAGGAATGGCCTCAGCTATTCTTATTTATCAGCATCTGATCGTTAAACCGGGGGACCTGACTCGTGTGGGTTTTGCATCTTTTAGCATAAACCGCTATGTGGGCTTGATTATATTTATTACGACTTTAATTGATTTGATTTAACTGCTGACGCAGCAGGCCATTAGTTGCAAGGGAGGATTACAGTGCAGAGATTTATTATTGCCCTTACCGGAGCCAGTGGGGTAATATATGGGATCGAGCTGGCAAAACAATTGTTGGACAGAGGCATGGAAATCCATCTGATCGCTAGTGAACCAGCATGTCTAGTACTGGAGCAGGAACTTGACTGGCGCATAACTGCCAATATGGAGGAAACTTTTCGTAGTTACCTACCCTATGATAATCTGCTGATTTATGATAATAATGACATAGGGGCAAGAATAGCCAGCGGTTCTTTTGTAACTGACGGGATGATTGTTATCCCTTGTACGATGGCAAGCCTGGCTGCCATCGCCCAGGGAAGCGCCAGAAATTTAATTGAAAGGGCTGCTGATGTAATTATAAAAGAAAAGCGGCCTTTAATCATCGTGCCCCGGGAGACTCCATTAAGTGCGATACATCTTAGAAACATGCTGGTTTTAGCGGATATGGGTGTAAGTATCATACCAGCGATGCCTGGGTTTTATCATAAACCTCAGACCATTCAGGATATGGTGGCTTTCATGGTAGGTAAAGTGATGGATGCCATGGGTATCGAGCATAATGTGTTTAACCGTTATGACAATTAAAAACTATATGCAAAGTTAGGGGAAAGTAATGTCCGATTTTTATTTTTTTGATAGCATTTCCACGGAACTTGATTTAGTGGAAGCTGCTTTAGTAAAAAGCGTTGACAGTAATGTTAAGATCATAGATCATGCTGCTGCTCATTTGATCAAAGCAGGGGGGAAGAGAATACGCCCGGCTTTTGTACTGCTGGCGGCTAAATATTTCAGAGAACATATTGAATATATTATTCCTATGGCTGTGGCTTTGGAATTGATTCATGTGGCAACCCTGGTACATGATGATGTAATCGACAACTCAGACCTTCGAAGGGGAGCCCCTACGGTAAGAAGTGAGTGGGGCAACCGGGTGTCGATTTATACTGGGAATTATATATTTGCCCATGCTTTGACCCTGATTGAAGAGTATGACCAGACTGAAATCGTAGATATTCTGGCAGATACCAGCATGAAGATCTGTGAAGGGGAGATCAATCAAATGTTCAGCTGTTACAGAACGGATCTGGGGTTGAAAAATTATTTACGCCGTATCGAACGAAAAACAGCATTGCTTATTTCAGTCAGCTGCCAACTGGGGGCAATGGTCAGTGATGCAAATTCTGAACAAATAAAAGCCTTGAAGGAATATGGCTATTATTTGGGAATGGCTTTTCAGATTACAGATGATATTCTGGATTTTATTGCCGATGAAAAAACTCTTGGAAAACCTACAGGCAGCGATATAAGGCAAGGGGTTATCACCCTTCCTGCTATCTATGCCTTAAAATATGACCCTCACCGGGATGAATTGAAAAGGTTGCTGGCTTCACCGGAATTGTGTAAAACTGAGGCTGAGCGGATTATTGATATCATCGTTAATTCTGCCGGCATTGATTATGCTTACTATGCTACAAATCATTTTGCGAATCAGGCACAGAAAAAACTGGGTTTACTGCCTGCCTCACCTTTGCGCCAGACATTTGCTGAATTTGCTGATTTTTTATCTGCCAGAGAATGCTAATGAAGGAGGGTAATTGTGGCTTTAAAAGATTTATCTGTTGAGGACAAACAAACCATTATTAATCATCTGGAGGATCTGAGAAAATCGTTGATTATAAGTGTAACTGCTATTACTTTAGCTGCAGTAGTTGCATTTATTTATAATGAACAAATCCTTGCAATAATCATTCAGCCATTATCTGTGCTAAATGAGCAATTAATCGTTACCGGTGTTACCGAGGCATTCTTTGTAAAGCTAAAGTTAGCCTTTTTGGCGGGGTTTGTTATAGCTTTTCCTGTGGTAGCCTGGGCGATTTGGAGATTCTTTAAACCAGCCTTATATGAAAATGAAAGAAAATACATATATATTCTATTTCCTGTTAGCATCGGGCTGTTTGCTGCAGGAATCCTTTTCTCATATTTTGGCATCCTGAAGTTGGTCTTAAACTTCTTTATTTTTATTGCCGGTGAAAACCTGGAAACCATGTTTAAGGTTGATCAGTATGTGTCCTTTGTGATTGCTTTTACACTTCCTTTTGGCATTGTCTTTGAACTGCCGGTGGTTGTTTATTTCCTTACCAAAATGGGTTTTGTAAACCATGAGAAGCTGGCTAAAAATCGTAAATATGCCTTGCTGGTCATTGTTATTCTGGCTGCTGCCTTAACACCAGGGCCGGACCCCTTTTCACAAATTATGATGGCTGGACCGGTTTACCTTTTATATGAAGTGAGCATTTTAGTGGCTAAATATGCCGATCCTGCACGTAAAAATAAAAAGTCAGAAAATACTGCGTAATCGCAAAAGATCGAAAAAGGCTATATTCTTTACAATAATCTGCATTTTTGCCATAATGGCAATAACACTCTTGTAAATTTTAGTTATTCATTGGGGAGGTATATAATGTGTTTGGATTAATAGGAAATTTTGGCCCCTGGGAGTTAGGATTTATTTTGATCATCATACTAATTATTGTAGGGCCTGGTAAGCTTCCCCAGGTAGGTCAGTCCATCGGGAAAGCCATACAAAATTTTAAAAAAGCCCGTGAAGATGATGATGAAAAAGAATTAGACACAGGAAAAGAGGACAAAAAAATACCAGAAGAGTATAAAGATAAGGAATAGCCTAAAGGTAGATGAAAGATATCGAGGTAGGGATTCGTGCATTTATTTCCCATCTATATTAACTTACATAAGAAGCGATGTTTGATTATAGGCGGTGGGCAGGTTGCCCTTCGTAAAGCCGAGAATTTGCTGGAATATGATGCTGATATAATAGTGGTCAGTCCCCGGGCGGAAAAAGGGATCGAATCATTAGCACAACTGGAAAAGATTATCTGGCATCCTAGAAATTTTGCCCTGGATGACCTGGCAAATGCTTTTTTAGTCTTTATAGCTACCGATGATAATAGAATTAATAAGCAAATAAGCCAGTTATGTAAAGAGGCTGGCATATTAGTGAATGCGGTGGATGATCCGGAGAATTGTGATTTTTATGTGCCCTCAGTGATCAGGCGTAATTCTTTGGTCTTGGCTGTTTCCACTGAAGGCAAAAGCCCGTTGTATGCACAAAAGCTGCGGCGTGAATTGGAAAATATCGTGACCGAAGCTCATGGAAAGTTTGTGGATTTACTGGGGGAACAAAGAGGTATTATTAAAGAGAAGATAACAGATATAAACGTCAGACAGGAAGTATTCAGGTCATTGGTGTATTCTGACATACTTGAATTGTTAGAGGCGGGGGAAGAAGAAAAAGCAAGGGAGCGAATAAGGGAATGTATGTCCTTCTGGCTGGATTGAATCACCGAACTGCTCCGGTTGAAGTTCGGGAAAAACTAGCTATCTCAGGACCTGAACTGGAAAAGGCATATCAGAATTTAGCAGACAATGAGAAAATCTCAGGTGCTGTAATTCTTGCAACCTGTAATCGCACTGAAATTTATGCTACCACCAGAAATATTGAAAAAGGACAAAAAGTACTGCTGGGTTTTCTGCAGGACTATTCCAAAATCAATGCTTCTGAATTATATCAATATTTATACCAGCCTAATTGTTATGAAGCTATCATGCATCTTTTCAGAGTTGCCTCGGGGCTGGATTCAATGATCCTCGGGGAGACAGAAATATTGGGTCAGGTCAAAGAAGCCTATCAAAGTGCAATTGATACAAAAGCATCTGACAGCGTATTGAACACTTTGTTCCAAAAAGCAATTTATGTGGGGAAAAAAGTACGAAATCAGACGGAAATAGATAAGCATCCGATTTCCGTCAGTCATGCTGCTGTTCAGTTAGCTGAAAGAGCTTTGGGAAATTTACAAGAAAAGACAGTGATGATCGTAGGGGCAGGAGAAATGGGGGAGGCTGCTGCAAAATGTTTGGTGGCCAATGGAGTGTCCTCTGTTATCGTATCCAACCGTTCCTATGACAAAGCTTTGTTAATGGCTGAAAACCTTAAAGGCCGTGCAGTCCGCTTTGATCGGCTGGCTGATGAAATGGATCGGGCCGATATTGTTATCAGTTGTACTGGTGCCAGTCATTATGTGATTCGTGAGGACAATGCAGGTAAAGTACTTAAAGCCAGGAATGGGAAAGAGATCTTACTCATAGATATTGCGGTGCCCCGTGATATAGATCCGATACTGCAAGAAATCGCTGGTGTAAAGGTTTGTGATATTGATGATCTGCAGGAAGTGGTAGATGCAAATTTTGAACAAAGGCTCAAGGCTTCTTATAAAGCGGAAGAAATTATTAGAACTGAAATCGAATTTTTTAATGAATGGATGGCCAGTTTGTGCGTTGTGCCGGTAATCACTGCTTTAAAAGCCCAGGGTGAATTGATCAAGAATAATGAGCTGAGAAAGGCTTTCAATAGATTAGGCGCAGTGACAGAACATGAGGAAAAGGTCATTAACTCAATGGCTCATTCTATTGTGAACCAGCTGCTGCATTCACCGATTATCAAACTAAAACAAATGGCAGCCAGCAATGATGGTCATTCCTATGCAGAATTTGCCAGGAAACTTTTTTCCCTGGAAGTAATATTAGAGGAGTTAAACGATAATGAAAATTATAAAACTGGGAACCAGGGGCAGTAAACTGGCTATCTGGCAGGCAGAATATACAGGGGCAGAACTAAAAAGGCAAGACCCCAGGCTACAGATTGAGGTAAAAATTATAAGGACTACGGGTGATAAGATACTGGATGTAGCATTATCCAAAATTGGCGATAAAGGTTTGTTTACCAAGGAACTGGAGATAGAATTATTAAAGGGCAATATAGATCTGGCTGTTCACAGCCTGAAAGATATGCCGTCGGAACTGGATGAGGGCCTGACCATAGGAGCTGTTCTGAAAAGAGAAGATCCGCGGGATGTGTTGCTATCAGAAAAAGGGCTCACATTTAAAGAATTGCCTTCTGATGCTGTTGTGGGCACCTCGAGTTTGAGAAGGCGAGCACAAATTAAGGCTTTAAGGGATGATATTAGGATCGTTGACATCAGAGGTAATGTGGAGACACGCTTGAAAAAAATGCAGGAGCAGAAACTGGATGGCATTGTCCTGGCCTATGCCGGAGTGAAAAGATTGGGCCTTGATCAGTACATAAGCGATTTTCTCACTTATGAGGTTATGCTGCCTGCCGTTGGGCAGGGTGTGATCGCTGTTGAGGCCAGAAAAGATGATGATGAAATCAGGGAGATCCTGAAATCGATAGATGACCGTGAAACTCATTATGCCTCACGGGCAGAAAGAAGCTTTTTGTTTCATATTCAAGGAGGTTGTCAGGTGCCGGTAGCGGCAAATGCTCATTTGTCAAATGGAGAACTTGTAATAAACGGACTTATTGCTTCATTGGATGGGAAAACCATACTGAAGGATGTGCGCCGTGGTCTGCCATCCGAAGCTGGAAGACTTGGGAAAGACCTGGCCGAATCACTTTTAAATGCAGGCGGGGCAGTGATTTTAAAGGATATTAAACAGGCAGGAGAAGGATAAGCTATGGCAAATAAAGGCTTTGTCTATTTAGTAGGTGCAGGGCCTGGTGATCCGGGACTGTTTACGTTAAAAGGCAAAAAAATAATGGAAACAGCAGATGTTATTATTTATGACCGTTTAGTCAGCAAAAGGATCCTTGCTTTTGCCAATGAAAATGCTGAATTCATATATGTAGGGAAAGCATCTTCCAGGCATACCTTATCCCAGGATGAAATCAATGAACTGTTAGTAAAAAAGGCCGGTGAAGGAAAAAGGGTCGTAAGACTGAAAGGCGGAGATCCTTTTGTTTTTGGTCGTGGAGGAGAAGAAGCATTATATGTCAGAGAGCATGGCTTTGACTTTGAAATTGTACCGGGGATCAGTTCAGCCATAGCAGTACCTGCTTACGCCGGAATACCTGTGACTCATCGTGAAGATACTTCCAGTGTCACCTTGGTCACTGGGCATGAAAAGGAAGGTAAAGAAGAAAGCTCCATTAATTGGCAGGCCTTAGGTTCTGGCACTGAAACCATCGTATTCTTAATGGGGGTTGAAAACCTGGCTTTTATATGCCAACAACTAATTAAATACGGACGTGATCCATCTACCCCGGTGGCTTTGATCAGATGGGGAACACTGCCTGCTCAGCAGGTATTAACGGGCCAGTTGAGCAATATAGCCGGGAAAAAGCAACAGGCTAATTTTAAACCCCCGGCGGTTATAGTAGTGGGTGAAGTGGTAAAACAGAGAGAGGCCTTGAAATGGCTGGAAAACAAGCCTTTATGGGGGAAAAGGATTGTGGTTACCAGGGCCAGGTCGCAGGCCAGTGCGTTGGTAGACAGAATTACCCAACTGGGAGGGGATGCCATCGAATTTCCGGCTATCAGTATCCGCCCTGCGGAAAACCAAAACTCCTTTTTTAAAGCACTAAAAGAAATTAGGCACTATAACTGGCTGATCTTTACCAGTGTTAATGCCGTGGATATATTTTTCAACGTCTTGAAATCACAGGATCTGGATATAAGAGATCTTCATGGCATAAAAATTGCTGCCATTGGAACAGTGACTCGTAAAATGATTCAGGAAAAGGGCCTTAAAGTAGATATAGTTCCGGATGAATTCGTTGCGGAAGGATTGATAAAAGCTTTAGAAGGGCAGATTAAAGCCGGAGACTGGGTGCTGCTTCCCAGGGCAAAGGGTGCCAGAAGTATTTTGCCTGATGCCATCAGGCGCTGGAATGCACATGTGAACGAAGTGATCATTTATGAAGCAGTGCCCGAAAGTAACTTGCGCAACAGTACAATGGAAGAAATCAAAAGCGGGCAGGTTGATTTTATTACCTTTACCAGTTCATCTACTGTCAGCAATTTTATGAATATTATAGGCTGGCAAAACCCGGAGATGATCAACAAGCAGACAAAAATAGCCTGTATTGGACCGATAACAGCCAATACTGCCCGGGAACATGGACTAAAAGTCGATATTGTCGCTGAAAAATATACCATCGAAGGTCTGGTTGCTGCATTGTTGCAATCTTAGGGTATTGTAAAGTCTTAAGGAGGGTTTTGATATGATTGGATGTACAAAACTGCTTTGCGGAACAGCTACTGTTTCGGAGGTAATAAAACATAATATAAAAGGAGATCTGCCGCCGCAGTTGCTGCAGTTTTCTGACAAAAACCGCCCGTTGGTGGTATGGAATACCACCAACCGTTGTAATCTCAGATGTAAACATTGTTATATAGATGCTGAGGATCACAACTACAAAAACGAATTGAGTACTGAGGAAGCGATAGCATTTATCCATGATCTGGCCCGGATGAAAGCGCCGGTATTGTTGTTTTCCGGCGGAGAACCACTGATGAGAAAAGATATCTTTGAGCTAGGGAGAATGGCAACAGATTTAGGCTTGAGAGCTGTGATTTCATCAAACGGTACCTTAATTGATGATGAAACGGCAAAAAAAATAAATGCGGCGGGATTTCAATATGTTGGTATAAGTATCGATGGAGCACCGGAAACCCATGATGATTTCAGAAACAAAAAGGGAGCCTTTGCTGATGCCATGCGTGGTGTGAAAGCTTGTTTGAACAATGGTGTGAAAACTGGTTTGCGCTTTACTGTCAATAAATATAACCAGCAGGATCTGCCGGAAATCTTCGAAATCATCAAAAGAGAAGGGATCCCCAGGTTTTGTATGTATCATCTGGTTTATGCCGGACGCGGTGAACAGATGATAGAAATGGACACCAGCGTGGAAGAAACCAGAAGGATATTGGAACTGGTCAGTGAAAAAACCATTGAACTTCACAATGCTGGGGTCGAAACAGAAATTTTAACAACCGACAACCATGCAGATGGAATTTTTCTTTTGAATCAAATCAGGAAAAATCAACCTCACCGCAGCGAAGAAATCATCAAACTCCTAGAAATGCACGGCGGGTGTTCGGCCGGTACTAAATTTGCCAATGTGGATCCTCAGGGCAATGTTCATCCATGTCAGTTCTGGCAGGATTATTCAGTAGGCAATGTAAGGGAAAAACCTTTTAGTGAAATCTGGACTTCAGAGGATGAACTGATGGTCAAACTACGGGAAAAAGAAAAACATGTTAAAGGCAAATGCGGTACCTGCAACTATAAATCCTTGTGTTCAGGGTGCAGGATCAGAGCCCGGGCAGTTCACGGTGATCTGTGGGCGGAAGACCCTGCCTGTTATCTTACAACGGAAGAGTTAAGCGCTTACTAAGATACAGGAGGTAATAATATGAATTTTCCCCGTACCAGGATGAGAAGATTGAGAAGCAATGAAAATATACGCAGTCTGATCCGTGAAACTTCTTTATCTGTGGATGATCTTATTTATCCATTATTTATCGTCAGTGAAAATAATATTAAATGGCCTATTCCTTCCATGCCGGGAATCTGGCATTTTTCCACAGATAAGTTAGCAGCGGAAATTGAGGAGAT
>JAAZFJ010000268.1 GCA_012511795.1 Syntrophomonadaceae bacterium | reverse complement strand
GATATCCCTTAACATCCTCCAATAGTATACGTGCATTTTATCTGCCCTACAGGTGTGCCTTTATAATAAGACAAGTGAAATATTAAAATGCAATACCCTTAGGAGCCAATGCACTATTTTGTGCAATCAGTGAGAATAGCTATAATACTATTAATAGGTAAATTATCTGTTTCAGGTGGCATTGACTGAATTGCTAACACTATAATACCATCATTATTTATATGTAGGAGATGATAGCATGAGATTTACGATACTTCAGAAATATGATAAACAACTGGGAGGCTTATTTTTTATTCTATCCATTTTGTTTATAATTTTAGCCATTACAAACATAAGCTTCTTTGACTGGGCATATGAACGCCATCAAAATCAGCTGAGTTGGTATATAAGGCCATTGTTTATTATTCCATTCTGTTATTTTGCATATAAGAGAAGCTGGGCCGGGATTATGGGAACTATGTTTATGGTCTTTACCAGTATGTTTTGGTTTCCTAAGCCGGTTGAGGTTAGCCATCAAGTGCTTGAATTTCTTGAAATGGAAAAAGAATACCTTACAGGTGACTGGACATTGTTAAAGGTGCTGATAACACTCTTGATACCTGCATCACTCTCTGCCCTTGCCGTAGCATTCTGGAAACGAAGTTTGCTGCTTGGAATGGCGGTAATGGTTTTTATAGCATTGGCCAAAATAAGCTGGAGTGTAGCTTTTGGAGGAGAATCAGGAAAGTCAGTTCTTGTTCCAGCAATGGTTGGACTAGTAATATGTATTATATTGATCTTTATTGGATTTAAAAAGATGGAGAAAAGTAGGAATAATAATGGATAATTAGTAAGTCCGGGGTGGAACAATGCCAACTAGCACCAAACGGAATCTGGCTCAGCGTGAGTGGCGGCACGTGCAGTACTACGCGGAGGCTAAAACTTCGATAGTCAAGGATATCATGGAGTGAGCGAACTCAGCCGGGTAGTTGTAGCCAATTATATCAGATGGACTATATGAAAGAACTGCTTCAATAAAATGGCTTGATATGGTACCATAAATACACATCTTAATACCGAAAGGACATTGAGTGCATGCTTGATCCAATCTATCGCTAGTTTTCAAACGCAACCAAATAACTGCGGCTATGGCTATGATCTATAGCCTTAATTGGTAATGCCTTTGAATAACCGTTGATAGTGGATGAGTTGTGCAAAAATGTCTTGATGCAACAGCACACTATCCTGGTGTGCTTTTTTCATGCAATTTTTGCTGGAGACATTAAAGAAACGAGGTTTTATGATGTTTGAGATTAGAAAAATCCAGGAGCAGGTACTGTTTAATGCGATAAAATCAGCAAGCGACAATGAAACCGCAAGCAGAATTGTCTATGGGGAACACGAAGAGGACGATGCGACCTGGGTGAAGTCCACCATGACCAGACTGGAAAACTGCTTTGATGGCTCTGCCGTTAAGCAGATCAGAATGAAATGTCAATGCGGATACGGCATGGATGAAAAACTGGAGCTGGTGAAGGAGTTGGTTGCAGCATCGTCCAACATGGAGGAATTCGGGAGCCTGGAAAAGGCTAACGCTGCCGGCATGTTCTGCACCGAGGGGGAACTCTATCTGCAGTTCCCGTTTTGCCCCTGCCCGATGCTGGCCGATGTGGACAAATTGGACACGTGCGCATGGTGTCAATGCACTACCGGGTACAGCAAGGTCCTTTTCGAGGGAGCTTTTGCTTGTGAAGTGGATGTGGAACTATTGAGAAGTATCAAGATGGGCGATGAGATATGCCTTATGAAAATCATTCCTCTCGGAACTATTTGGAAATAGAGCAACGAAACTCACCTGATTTCAACACGAACCAACCAGGTAAAAGACAAGGGCGGCGATGTCATGTGCCGCCCTTGTGTTACCGCCTCGGATGACGGACTGTAGCGTAGGGGCCGGTTGGGCCCCAGGGGTCGAGTCAACATATTTATAGGCAGCAGGTTAATACCATAACCATTACGTTATTGCCGATAACAATGCCTTTTCTCGGGCATCAACCCTGTATGTAGGTTTTTCGTGCTGTCAGGAGAGGTTACGGTGATTGTATTCATTGTTGTATCGTATAAGGTACCTTTAGCCTTGCCATTTGTTCTTATCTTTTTGCTGACAGTCGCATCAAGACGGTTGCAAGCTGTGCCCTGGTCGCGTTACTTGCTACAGAAAGGGTCGAATGCGATGTGCCGACAATAATACCGGACCCGCACGCCCACTGAAATGCGGCGTAGGCTTTGTCCTGACTGATATTGAATACATCATCGTAAGATAGGATATTTGTATCTTCACCGGCAGTGGGGTCTTTTCCATAAAGGAGTGCAAAATCGTAAAGCAGGGTTACCATTTGTTCTCTGGTTATTAAATCATTAATCCCTAGCTTGGCAGCTCCCGCTGCTTCCGGAATCAATCCGGATCCGCAGGCCCACTGGTATGCTTCGTAAGCTCCCTCGGATATGTTCAAAGCGTCATCGTAGGATAGGATATTTGTGTCTTCTCCCACGGAGACATCATAACCTTGCGTAATCGTATATATATACAAGGTCGTTATAAGCAGCGTACGGTTGATTTCGGAATTCGGCATAAAACTGGCGTCCGTGACGCCTGTCATAATTCCGTTCCCATGAGCATATACCACCCCGCTATAGAACCAATCAGTTTCATCCACATCATGAAAACCTCCGGCTGCCGAAACGGTGCCGGTTGCTGATACAAAAGCAAATAGTAAGGAGAATACCAGGCAAATGATTTTTTTCAAGAATTATCCCTCCATTCTTTTTTGATTGAAAAAGTAAGTTATTTTATATATACGTTGCTTACCAGGATATCCTGTATCTCTTCAATTGGAATAATAAATTCGACAATTCCCATACTGCCGGGAGCGACCTCATACTCATCGAAGACTATGGCTAGCTTTGAATCCGAATTGATATAAAACGTCTGATTGGGAGAAATTTTATCAAATCCGCCACCGCCGAAAGTTTTGTCTCCGGCGACAAAATATATTATGCCATCATCTCTGTTGGTTTTCTGTTTCATTTGGGTTTTTATATTGGCGCTGATGACATCAATATAGCTGTCATCTTTAAAAAGGCTCGGTAAAGTGATTATAATTTGATTTTTCAAGTCTATATTAGTATAAGTTACCGATATTGTTCCCGAAGCAGCAACCTCCAATTTTATTTCTTCTATCGTAAATATATCTTCATTATAAGTCTTAACTGTATAATTGGTGAACAAAGCCAAGCTTTGCGGGCTGAGTTCGTTTTCTCCTATTTTCTGTAAAAAATCATTGTACAGTTTAGTGTTTTCCGCCAAATATTCTTGGTTAAGGAATTTTTCCAGTCCTTTGTCTTCTAGTCCTTTAACCTGCGGCACTTTGATATCGGCGACATACTTATCGCTTTGATAACTCAATTCCTCAAAAGTAACCAGCTGTACCAAGTTTTTTACAATAGGAACCCTGGATAATGCACTGGCAGCCATGGGGCTTAAATTAACTGTGCTGATAAATACAATTATAACTGCAGCCGCAGAAATTGCACATCGAATGAGGATTCGATTTTTCTTTCTCCGCTGGTTAAAGTTGACGATCGTTTTAGCAGCCGTCTGCTCTAATTCGTCCGGGATAGCTATGTTTTGGTATTCGCTGATTAAAGATTCAAGATTTTTCATAGCAACACCTCCTTATCCACAACATCTTTATCGTACTCCTGCAAATGGATGTTCATTTTCTTAAGAGATGAGTAGAGCCTGGTTTTTATGGTGTTTATATTTTCATCCATTATGTTAGCAATCTCCTCCAAGGTCATATCTTCATAAAATCGCAGCATGATAATCGTTTTATTTTTGATGGGAAGAATATCAAGAGCGTTATTTATTTCAAATTTCAGATAATTATCCACTGGATCTGATTGTGCAGCTTCAAGGGTCTTGACCCCTAAAGAGGTATATTTTTTATTTTTTCGCAGCATATCTATCGCTGAGTTTACTAATATGCGATAGAACCAAGGCTTTATACGCTCTGTATTCTTTAAATGCTTTACTGAAGCCAACGCTTTGCAGATAGAATCCTGTATGATGTCCAGAGCATCCTCTTTATTATTTACATAACTGTACGCCAGTCTATAAGCAGAATCTCTATTTTCTGCTATAAAATCGATTACGATTTCATAACCATCATCTTTACCCATACCACACCCCTTTTCGTTCCGCATTACTTATTTGCCATTCTACTTTTAGGACGTTACATAAAAGCAAATAGTTTTAAATTTAAATTTGCTATGGGAATAAAGTTTTGGATTGTTAACTATATACGGTTTAGCTATCTGAGGGAACATAACTGTATCAATGTTATCTTACTGGTATGGGCCATTTATAGCATTGTCCGGGTAATGGGTGCAGATTGGAGAAGGTATGGGGTATGAGGAGGTCTGCTGCTGTTCATTAGTCGGATTCAGGGCACGGATCTTTTAACATTATGGATAAAGACAAGGCATTAACAAATAGTTGAGAGTAAGTCGTAGCTAGCTATTAAAATGGCAAAGCTTGCTGTCTTTCCTGTAATATGCGAGCGATGCCATTCAGCAAAGCATGTGAAGTTGGATCCTTGCCCCCGCTTGCATAAGTTCCCTCCTACAACTGCATAGTATACTATCAAATACTTTATCATAAAAATAATTCTATCCGAGTCGAATTATCCATATTTTGTTTTCTTATTGACATATATTAGTCATCTATATGAAATTTTGCAACAATCTAATAAAATAAAGCAATACTTAAAAATTATTGCCAACAAATTAGATGGATCCGGCAAATAAAGATTGTTGGATTTAGCTTGTCAATTTGTACAATCTACTTTAATCATGAAGCTATGGAAGGAGAATAGAAATGGACCGGACCCAAGCACATGTTGAATTAAATGGATTTGAGGGAACAGTAACAATTAATGAACCGGTTTTACGCTACCCTGGCAACCCCATATTAACCTGCCATGATGTCAATAAAGTCTGGGGTACTGATGGCCGTTTATATACATACACGGTTCATAATGCAGGAATGGCAGAAGTGACAGGTGTGAATGGCAAGAATCAGACTATAATGCTTTTTCGGTCCCACATTGCTGATGGTCGCAGTGTAATAGGCAAAGCTGTAAGCGACAATGGCCTAAATAGTTGGAGGGTAGATCCCCGGCCACTTTTATTGCCGGCGACAGAGAATGATGTATATGCTGAGGGCGTCAATGTTAACTCTGTTATTGAATCTGAGGCCGGTGGTGTGGAAGATATTCGGGTCAATCCGGTTGGGAACGACTTATATGTATTGACTTACAGTGCCTACCATGAACAGATCCCTGATAGAGTCAAGGTTATGATGGCCATAACCAAGGACTTTAGGACTGTTATTCGCTATGGTCCAATTTCCGAACAGGATATGCGCAATGTTGTTATCTTTCCTGAACCTGACAAAAACAAAACATGGAGAGCCTTGCTGCGTCCAAACGACAAAGTAAGGGAAGTTTCCGGCTCCGGTCATATCGGTGGCTCATTTGGAGAAATATGCGCAGGTTTCGCACCGAGTCCTACCGGACCATGGGAAATCGGCAATGCAATCATGAGAAGCGGCCACGGACCCAGTGCATTCCAGGCTAAGATCGGGCCAGGGGCACCGCCTATCAGGACTCGATACGGGTGGCTGAATATCTTTCATGGTGTGCGTTCAACCATGGCTGGCAATCCTTACACCCTGGGTGTGGCATTCCATGACCTTGAAGACCCAACCGATCCAAGTAATATTCGCATTAGTGCTAAACCAATTTTAATGCCCAGTCGAAGTGATTGTTTAGTAAGAGACACTGATTATATCCACGTTCCTAATGTAGTATTCAGCTGCGGTGCATTAACTGGACACAATGATATAGTAGCTATATATTATGGCGGCAATGATACAGTTATGAATGTAGGCCTGGCAAATATACAAATATTAAATGAGATGTGTAATGTCTTCCGCCTGAACCCATTATCAGGGACACACCTATATTCTCTATAAAAGCCGACCCTAGCCGTTACATCGTAGGCCAGCAGGCAAAACTGAGAAAAAGGACGATGTGATGGCTAAATTCTTCCTGCTATTTAGAGGGAATCTGGGATGCAGATCAAGAAATTTGGAAGTAAAGGCTCACAGCAAGAAAATTAAGATCGCGGTCAATACACCGATCTATTTTCTCCTTGCTCAGAGTTTGTGTGACTGCTTAAATTAACATATAGGAGATGATTTGCATTGGAGGTTAACCTTAGCAGGGATAGATTAATAATTGCCGGCTCAGGCAATGTAGCTTTAAACATTTATAAAATAGCTTCGCTTTTGGATTACAACATAACCGTTATTGATAATAGAGCTGAAACCCTCACCCGGGAGAGATTTCCGGAAGCCAGTGAGCTGTTGCTGGGTGATATTGTGGAACTGCTGCGGAAATACGAAATTACCGAAACCACCAGCATAGTATTATTAACCCATAATCATGAATTTGATGAACCTACGCTGCAGGCGATTATCAAATCTCCGGCCAGATACATAGGGGTCATGGGCAATAAACGGAAGGTAACGGCATATTTCAGCAATCTTAAATTAATGGGCATTTCAGACGAACTTATTGAAAGAGTTTATTTACCGATTGGCCTGGATTTAGGGGGCCAGTTAGCAGCAGAAATAGCCTTGGCGGCAGTAGCCGAAATACAGGCCGTTAAATACGGACGTTCCGGGGGCTCTATGATTATAAAACAGGTTACTGAAGAGAAGGAAAAACATGATGGATTATTCTAATAACATAGGATTTGGCCAGTTTGAAAGCAAACCCCAAATTTGATGACGAGGGGCTATTGGTGAGGAGTAGAATAAGTAATACGAGAGCTTCTAAATTTGCAATCTATGGTGGGGTAACATTTGCCCTGGTTTATTCGTTGATTTACTATTTGCTGAAAAAGGAATTTACGGCAGCAGGTTTATTTGGAGGCTTAGTTTGGGGCTTGGCTGCAATTACCCCGCATTATTTTGTGAGAAATAGAAACTGATAAGACGAGAGACAATGGGACGGTAACCGTCTAACCGTCCCATTGTCTCTTAGTTTTTATACAGGTGTTTCATTTGAAACTTTTTTTTGAATAAATTGAATGATGCCAGGCATATATTCATTTAAAATATCCTGTTTGTCACTTAATACTTGTTCTACCTGCCATAAACTATAGTAGTGATTAGGACAAGAACTTACCCGTCTATTACATGGAATAGAAGATGTTTGCCATACTTCACAGCCCTGGAAGGGGTTAGCGGTACCAATGTACAGCTGGTTATTGCTATCTACATAGAGTATTCTGCCGCCATAGTTATTCGGGTTACCAAGCCCATTGAGGAATACCGGCCTGAAATGAATCCCGTCCTCTGATACATACAGATCAAACCCGAGCGGATATCTGATGGCTCTTAATATTTCTACTACGCATCGGTATACTTGTATTATGATATTTATTATTGCCGGATCAAATGCTTGTTCTAATGCTTCACGATTTGCTAAAAGGGTAGTCAGTATCACTTCCATATTACTCGAATCATCAAAAGTGCTTATGAGCAATTTGCCTTGGAATTCCTGTATTTGCCAGCCATAAACATTGAAGGGGTTATTAAACCCGGCTCCAAGTCCGGAAAGGCTTCTGCGTTCATCTGAAGAAAACAAAGGCATGGAGGGAATTCCACCTACCAGCAACTGCCAATTATCATATTTATCAATTCTAATGATATCGCAGCCCATAGGGATAAACCAGGCCAATGGCAATGGCTTGGTTGCACTTACATAAAGATGGTCTTTAAATACACCTATTCCTAAAGTGAACTGGTTGGCAGGATTCCCAAATCCGCGGTCAACTACCAGGGTCCATTCATTTATTTGAGGTTCTTCTCCATTTGTTCTCCAGACTTGAACCCCATCCGAGCCGATGGT
>JAAZFJ010000026.1 GCA_012511795.1 Syntrophomonadaceae bacterium | reverse complement strand
GCTTCCTCTCCGTCTCCAATTAGAAAGGCATCAAAAAAATCAGCAAATGGTTCGGGATTAAAAACCACCGGTCCTCCGGCAATTACCAATGGTTGGTTTTCGCTCCGGTCTTTTGACCAGGCAGGAATTTCGGCTAAATCAAGCATGTTTAAGCAATTGGTTATTGATAATTCATATTGCAGGGAAAAGCCTATTACATCAAAATCAGCCAGTGGTTTAAAACTTTCCAGTGAATAAAGAGGCATCCTGCTTTGACGCAGCATTTCTTCCATATCCGGCCAGGGGGCAAAGCTCCTCTCCAGTAAATGATCAGTGTTTTCGTTGATCAAGCCATACAGTATTTTGCCACCCACATGAGACATTCCCACTTCATAGACATCGGGAAAGGCAAAGACCATTTTGGTTTTGGCATCCTGCCAGGGTTTTTTTATAATATTAAGCTCATTGCCGGTATATCTGACTGGTTTGGATACCAGCGGCAGTATTTCTTTAAATAACTTGTCTTTCATATGGCCTCCCCTAATAGTCAAGCTTTAATTCAAGTATTATATATCTTACCACAAAATTTTTCCGCTAAACTAATATTACGATGACAGGCAGTCCCTTATTATCACTGAAGGTCCTCTTTCCAGCATTTGTTCAATGAGTTCGGCTTCACTTAATATACCTATTACGCCATGATTTTTGTCAATCACTACCACCAGCATGTAATAAACCGGCTTCGCCTCGTTTAGAATCTCTTTGACTCTGGCATCAGGTGAACTGACCAGTTGCCGGGATGGTAAAAAACCTTTAGCAGACAGCTCAGTTTTCTTTTTAACCAGAAAACGCATAAAAGAGTACATCAATAATTTACCTTCCTGATTCGCTGCCCAAAAGAGCATAATACCTATTACAACTAAATTGGCACCGCTGAAATAAAACCAGGAAAGATAGATTCCTCCTAAAAATAGAATGACTCCTGCTATTTTCCCCATTGTTGCAACTATTTTGGTGGCTTTCCTAAAGCCAATTGAACTGGATAGTATTGCTCTTAGAACTCTGCCCCCATCCAGAGGGAGAACCGGAATAAAGTTAAATATGGCTAAAGCCAGGTTAATATTGATTAGTAAATGAAGATACAGCGTATTTATTGAAAGGGGCATAAAATAAAAAAGTGCTGCAATTGACAGCGAGCTTAAAGGTCCGGCAAGTGCCACAAATATTTCTTTGTCAGGGTCCAGTCCGTGAAAACTTTCGATTTTAGCCTGACCGCCGAAAGGAAACATTTCTATTTCCGCTACCTTTATTCCTAACAGCAAGCCAACTACTGTATGGGCAAACTCATGTATAATAACCGAAGATACGATTAAAATTACTTCCCATAGCAAACCTAAATAACCGTAAATAATAGCCAACAGCAGAAAAAACAAGTTGACTTTCAAGTCTATTCCGGCAATTCTAGCTACTCTCATGAGTCAGCATTAATTAAATTATGCGGGTTTACAGGTCCATCATTGTTTTTTATTTCCAGATAAAATAACTCTCCGGTCTTGCCTAATACCGTGTTATTATCCACCTGTGCATCCCTTTCCACCAGTACTTCTTTAAATCCTCCATAAAAAGAATAAAAATTACTTTCATGCCTGATCATTATTGTGCGGCCATTTTCATTCTGGCCGATCTCTTCAATATAACCAGCAAGAATAGGTTTTACGATCGTGTTATTTTCAACCTTGAGATAAACCCCGGGCAGAAATTCCTGCTGCCTGCTGTCCTGGTTATAATACCATCCATAATTCCGCTCCACTGCTGTAAACTTACAGGGAACCTGTAATACTGACGAACTAGACACCGGAACCGTTTCATTTGTTTTAGCTGGTTTCAGATTTTCTATATAAATACTGATTTTACTATTGAATCCGTAATCCTTTAAAATAAATTTAATCGTTGGTTCTAGAAATTGTTTACTGTTATGTCCGCTTTCCATAGAAATTCCTGTTAAGAAAACAATGATAATTACGGTAAGCATCCTGACTCTGAAGCTGCCCAACATGTCCATCACCTCAATTGTTAAAACTAAACTCCCATATGCATACCTTGATTATTAAAATATATAGTAAATGCACTGTATTTATGTATAAAAAAGACAAACATTTCCTGATAATATCCGCCAAATGTTTTGTATTTGAAATTCTTATAATGTAATATATATTTAGTAAAATAAATTACAGGAGGTTTTCATATGAGAACAAGAATTACTGAGCTTTTCGGCATAGAATATCCAATAATATGTGGTGGTATGTTATGGCTTGCTACACCAGAGTTATGTGCAGCAATTTCCAATGCCGGAGGGCTGGGTAATATTACCGCCTGCAATTATAATTCCGGTGAAGATTTAAGAGCTGCCATACACAAAGCCCGTGAATTAACCAAAAAACCAATCGGTATCAATATAACCCTGCTTCCCTCCATGCGCTTTTCGGAGTCCATCTTCGATGATTTCTTTAAAGTATGTGCTGAAGAAAAAGTCGAAGTAATCGAAGTTTCAGGTAAACCTGCTACCAAATACCTGGATATGCTGCATAAGGCAAACGTAAAAGTGATGCATAAGGTAGGGGCCGTACGACATGCAAAAAATATCGAGCGTTATGGTTATGATGCTGTAATTGCAGCAGGTATTGAGGAAGGCGGCCACCCATTAAATGATGATGTTACTACCATGGTCTTACTGCCCCGTATTGCGGAAAGCGTAAAAATACCGGTAATTTCCACCGGCGGTATTGCTGATGGTAGAAGTTTTGCTGCTGCCTTGGCACTGGGCGCTGAGGGAGTCCTGATGGCTACCCGTTTTATTGCCACCAAAGAGTGTGCTGTTCACCCCAACATTTGGCATGAGTTGATAAATCGTCAGGAAAATGATACCACCCTGATCTGTAAATCTATTGGCCTGCAGGGCCGTGCTTTAAAAAATAAACTGTCCTCACATATCCTGGCAATTGAAGAAAAAGGCGGGGATTTAGGACAAATCATAACCATGCTTTCAGGGCAGAAAGCTAAAAAGGCCTGGGTGGAAGGAGATGTTGATGCTGCTGCTTTAATGGTAGGCCAATCAATCGGGTTAGTCAAAGAAGTAACCACTTGTGCTGAACTGATTCAATCAATGGTAAATGAAGCCGAAACAATATTTAACGCGAAATTATCACTTTTTAAGTAAAATCACGAAGAGAAAGCCAAGAACCTGCTAAAACCAGGGAAATTGATTGCAATGAAAAGCCGGAAGGTCCAAAGGAATCGTACGATAAGTACGTCTATAATTGGATTTTCCGGCTAAATAATCTTATCAACTTTCATAACACTTAAAAGACTAGTTTTTTGCCCCTTATATTTATACTTAAAACAATACCTGCTGCTATCATATTTGCCATCATGGAACTGCCGCCATAGCTTATAAATGGCAGAGGTATTCCGGTTATCGGCATTAAACCAATAGACATACCGATATTCTCGAATATATGGAATAACCACATTGCTGATATTCCCATAATAATTAATACTCCGTAAAGGTCTTTTGCCGCAAAACTAATAAATATAGCCCTTATTAACAAAATTGCATAAAGCAAAATAAGCAAAGAGGCCCCTATAAAACCTAATTCTTCTCCTATTACTGCATAGATAAAATCAGTATGGTGTTCCGGTAAAAAATTAAGCTGTACCTGGCTACCTGCATACAAGCCTTTTCCAGTTAACCCTCCTGAACCTATTGCCACCAGTGACTGAATGGTATTCCAGCCCAGACCCCTTCCTCCTTCTCCGTCTCCATAGGGATTCACAAAAACTGTTAGGCGTTTTATCTGGTAATCTTCTAACGGAAGCCACATACCAAACTGAATATGCAAGAATAAAAGTATGGACAAAGCCGCTACTCCAATCAAAATCAGCCGGATTAAAATTTTGGGATTTGCTCCAACCATATACATCATTACTATAGTAATGGCTACAAATACTAAAGAAGTACCCAGGTCAGGCTGCAGCAAAATCAATAAAACCGGCAGCCCCATATAGGCGAAACAGGGCAGCATCTGTTTTAAAGTATTTAATTGATCCTTTCTTTTTACTAAAAAATCTGCAAAAGTAACGATTATAAATATTTTAGCGAACTCCGCCGGTTGTATGCTGGGCAAACCTGCTATGCTTATTGCCCTGGCACTGCCTTTGGCCTCAATTCCAAAAATCAGTACTGAGATCATCAACAGCAGGGATATAACATAAATAAAATTACTGTAACGGCGAAACTGTGTATAATCAAAAAATATAACCGCTCCTGCCATAACCATGCCGATTATAATATTAATTACCTGTTTTTTAACATAATAATACGGATCACTGGCCAAGGAGTTACTGGCGCTGGAAAGAATAACAAGGCCAAATCCAATGATTAGAAACAAGGTAATAAGAAATGGTTTATCTATATATTTAAGCCTTTTGAGTATCAAAAGTTTTACCTCCAGTGGCCAAACCTAAATATTCCTGCCCTATCTTTAGTCAGCCAGGTAACTAAAAAAACTCCCCTGTAGATGTACTTTAAGGGAGTATGTTTTCTTATCCTATTTTAACAGTATTTCAGATGAATAAGTATAAAAGTATAAAATTATTTAGCGTATGAACCTACTAATAGCATAAATTCGCCTAATTGTGCGCCATATTCAGGTGCTCCTTCCATTATTAGCTTCTTCTTTACAGTTGATTCTATCATATCGTCCTTTTGCAATAAAATTCCCAGAGCACTGTCAACCGAGTCAAAGCACATGGTGAAAAAAGGTTTTGAGCGGGTATACATCCCCCTGGCTGCTTTGGTCTTACCTGCCTTTACCCTTAAAAATGCCGAAAGATCAGGCTGATCGGTAACTCCCCAGGCATATACCCTGTCGGGGCTTTTTTGAGCCCATTTTGATACATCCGGATGCCCGGCTTTATTTAACTGACTGATCCCTGCTGAAAGCAGATAAAAATAAAGTTTTACCAGCAGTCTTTTATCCTTTTCATCTGCTGGTGGGTCGGTTGTTCCCAGCATAGCTGCCATCTTGAGCAAAGCTTTAAAAAAGGCCAGCAGAAGTCTTAAGTGCTTAAAGCCTCTTATTCCAGGCAGCATTTTACTCTTACCTTTAAAGAAATCGTTCAAGCTTTTTATGCTCTTAAACTGCAGTTCCACATCAGGTTTTTCAGCAGTACCAGTCTTCACTGTTACCTCACCTGCTTCAATGACAAAGTGCGTACCCACTTTTTCCTCTTCGGTTTTTGCACTAACCTGAATTACAGCATTTTTGCCGGCAAAGCCCCTTTTTAAGTTCTCATTGTTGTCGATGATTACCTTGATAAGCGGCAGAACCGCATTTAAGAATATCCGGTTAGAATACAATTCTTCTTGTAATATCATTGGCTACACCTCGTCGTCCCAGTTTTCATCATCCTCAAATTCTTTGCCAATGAGCTTTCTTGCTGCTTCAACTATTCCATCTGTATCAATCTTATAATAATTCATCAGATCTTCATGAAGTCCTATAATTGAAAATGTATCTGGTATTCCAAGCATTTCAAAGGCACAAGCTTTACCACTTAAAGCTAAAACTTCTGCTGTGGCACTTCCAAGTCCCCCCACTACATTATGGTCTTCGACGGTAATTATCCTTCTGGTTTCCTGCACCGCTGCCAAAATTGCATCCCGATCGACGGGTTTTATCGTATGCATATTAAGTACTCTGGCATTTATATGGTCAACTGAGCGAAGGATCTTAGCCGCTTCTGCAGCCTGGTAAACACAGGACCCACATGCGATTATCGTAAGATCATTCCCTTCAGCCACCTGGACAGCTTTGCCTATTCGAAAACCATAGTCAGTATTTTCATAAAATATCTGGTCAAATCCACGGTTTATCCTTATATAAATCGGGCCCAGGGTCTCATAGGCTGCCTGAACTGCATTGGCTGTTTCGATCCCGTCTGCAGGTACGATCACTTTACAATTTGCCATGGAACGCATGATAGACAAGTCTTCGGTACAATGATGAGTGGTCCCCGCCTGCCCAAAGGATAGCCCTGCATGGGTAGCAATGATTTTTACATTTAAATTCTGGTAACAAATATCCGTATGTACCTGATCAAGGCCGCGCATGGATGTAAATATAGCAAAGGTTGATACAAAGGGCACCAAGCCTACTTTTGCCATTCCAGAAGCGATGCCAAATAAGTTTTGTTCAGCAATACCAACATTAAAAAAACGCTGGGGAAATTTTTCACCAAACATTCCTATTTTTGTTGATTTGGCAAGGTCAGCAGAAAGTGCCACAATTTCCGGATAACGTTCACCCATATCGCACAAAACTCTGCCATATATTTCAGCGGTGGAAAGATTGGTAGCATCAAGTATCGTATAGGTTAATCCAGCCATTTACTACTCTCCTTTTATTCGTTTTTCATAATATGCTGTCAAACTTTTATGTGCTTCGGAAATTTTATCTGAATCAAGACCTCCGTAATGCCAGCGATAATCGTTTTCAATAAAATCAATTCCGCAGCCTTTTATTGTATCTGCAATGATCACTACCGGTACTGAATTCTCACTTATGGAGTATTCAACTGCTTCAGCTAATTGTTTGAAGTTATGCCCATCAACTTCTTTAACTATAAAACCAAAGGCTTCCCATTTTTGTTTGAAGGGCTCCAATTTCATCACTTCTTCTGTTGCCCCGTCAATCATTAAGCCATTGCGGTCGACGATGGTAATGATATTGCACGGCTTGAAATGGGATATAGCCATGGCTGCTTCCCATACCTGGCCTTCATTACATTCACCGTCTCCTAGCAAGCAATATACCTTGCAGGATTTTTTCAGCAATCTTATCCCTAGTGCCATACCCAGTGCAATAGAGAGCCCATGGCCCAAGGAACCTGTTGAAGCATCAACTCCAGGCACCCTTAGAGAATCAAGATGTATGCCAAGACTTGAACCAGTATGATTGTATTCGGTAAGCAGCTCCCTTTGTATAAAGCCTTTATCTGCTAAAATCGGTGCATAACCTATCCCGGCATGGCCTTTACTGAGAACAAATCGGTCCCGGTCCTCCCAGCCGGGATTTTGCGGATCTATATGAAGATACTTGTAATATAGCAGTACCATAATGTCCATAGCGCTCATGCTGCCGCCGATATGCCCGGCCCCGGCCCAAGCAACTGTATCTACGCATAAATGGCGTAACTGGTTCGCTTTATCTTCCAGAAATCTTAGTTCCTGTTGATCAAGAGGCATGAGGATCCTCCTTCCTATCCTACTTCGGGATGTCTTTTCTTAACAGCCTGAAAGGCTTCATCAGCAACTTGATGGGTAAATTCTATATCTTCATTTGTTAAAGCCAGATTAATAAATTGATTATGATGGTTAGTAAAAAATATTCCCCTTTTCACACATTCAGCTACCCATTCCTGATGGAGCAAAAGTGAATCGTCATTGGCTATGCGCATATAGAAAAGAGAAGGAACCCCGCTTATAGCAAGGTCAAACCCATAGTTTGCGGCAATTTTTTGCAGCCCTGCCGTGAGCTGTTTGCCGGTTGCCTGCATCACCTGGGGGCCATTTAACTTCTTTAGCTTAGACAAAGTAGCAATGGCAGCAGCAAATGGCATGGCTGAAAGCCAGTAACTTCCTGTGTACATAACCGAAGAAACTGCTTCTTTTAAAGCATCGATACCGCAAAGAGCAGATAGATTCCAACCGTTGGCCAAGGCTTTGCAAAAGCATATTAAATCGGCTTTAAAACCAAAATAATTATCAGAACCGGCCACATCCAAACGAAAACCGCAGCGGACATCATCAATTGCCAGAACTATGCCCTGATCGGTGCATAATTTTCTTACTTTCTGCCAATATCCAACGTCAGGAAGTTTATTATCTTCAAAAACCGGGTGATGATAAGGGGTTGCCATAAGACAAGCAATTTGTCCAGTATTCTCTTTTACGGCTGCTTCTAATTGGTTATAATTATTCCATTCCACATAGATGTTATTGATAACATCCGCTTCCGTGATTCCTGGATAGCCCAGTTTCTGGGTCCAGGGTGCAACACCATGATACCCCCCTTTAATCAGGATCACTTTTGAACGGCCTGTTGCAGCTCTGGCTGTCATTAGAGCAAGAGAAGTCACATCACCGCCATTTTTGGCAAAAAAGACCCAATCCGCCATGGCAACTGTATCTACTAAGAGTTCAGCAAGTTCCACCATTATGGGTGAAGGTGAAGTAACACAATTCCCCATCTCCAGTTGTTTCAAGGCAGCAGCATCTACATCGGCATCATTATAGCCGAGAACATTTGGTCCATATGCACACATGTAATCTATAAAGCGATTACCGTCTACATCCCAAAAGTATGCACCTTGTGCTTTTTGAGAGAAAAAAGGGAATGCTGCTACCGGAATAAAACACCCTTCTGCCGGTCCCAGGTGTCCGTATATTCCTGCCGGTATGACTTTTAGTGCCCTGTTGAAATACTCCCGGCTTTTTGTATATTTATATGTTTCCACTTATTTCCCCCCTTATTTCAAATAGGCCGCAACCTGTGCAAGCAATTTATTCATATTGTCAACCATAGGAATATAACCTTTTATTTCAAGACTCCCATTACCAATGCAGGCATAACTGTCCAATCCGCCATTTAATATGCCGCTGGCAGTATCAAGAGAATCAAAGGTCATAAATGCTCTTGCTTCAGGCTCTATTCCTTTCTTTATCTCCAGTTTGCCGCCTTTGGCAATCAGACTGATTTCAGGCCCTCCATTTAATACCCTGATACCTACTGTCCCATCTGCTATGCGGGCTGCATTTAGCTTACCAATGGGGTCATTATTACCTATTTCCGCCAAGGCATAAAAAGCTGTATAGGCAGTTAAGATCGTATTAATTTCACTGTATCTCTCATCTTCCAGTAATTGAGGGGTTGGTTTTAGAAAATAGGCAAGACGCTCTGCAAGTTTGGAGAATTCACCAGTGAGGAAGCTAATTTTGGTAAATCCTTTCAGGGGGATGGGACTGGCCAGACCATCTATCATACGATTAAAATGTTGAGGAGACTTAAAGAATAACTTAATATCATGATGACCTGTACCTCTGGTCATTTTGCATTTCCCCTTGGCAAAGACTAGCAGAGCTGGCGGAATACTCTTTGCTGCAAATAAAATAGAAAGGTTTTTATTCATAATGATCCCTCGGGCATCAGGGTCCAAATCACATAAATCTTCAAGATTTCTTAAAATTGCATGAAGATTTATACATCCTCTGGTCAAATCATCAAGCAAATGATTTCACCTCTTTTCAATGTTCTTAAAAAATATATGTGCTTGCTTCATACAATATTAGTCGGGACCTGTGAATTAGCGATAATCATGTTGAAGCAAAAAACCAAAAACCTTGACCAGGCTCCATTTTAAGCATTTACCAGCCTCCTTAATCCTTTGATTGGTATATTAGCTACCAAAGCGATTTCGTCAGTATCGTCTTCCAGGCTCACGCTCAACGCCTCCTCATCAATTACCAGGTATTCACGGATTACTTTTATGAGATCTTCTTTAAGCATCATCATAACTTCAGGAGTTATGGTAGCCCGATCATGAATAAGCACCAATCTCAGTCTTTCTTTGGCAATATTTTTGCTGCTGTTATTCTCCCGGCCAAAAATCCTGGTTAATATATCAAACAAATCTCATCCCCCCCTTTTACCTGGCAATTTTAAGAAGTTTCCAGAACTTGTCTAAAAATTTTTCATCTTCAACAGAGTACATGGGCACTCCTTCACCGGTGAGGCGGCGGGCGATTCTTTTATAAGCCGCTCCTGCTCTTGATGCCGACTCCATTACAGCAGGTTCACCACGATTTGTTGATATAACGATTGACTCATCCTCTGGAACCACACCTAAAAGATCGATTGACAAGATATCGATAATATCATCAACATCCATCATATCTCCGTTTTTAACCATTTTATTACGCAAGCGATTAATAATCAGACGTGACTTAAACAATCCGGATGCTTCCAGGAGGCCTACTATACGATCAGCATCCCGGACTGAGGATATTTCCGGAGTGGCAACTACTATAGCATTGTCAGCTCCAGCAATAGCATTCCGGAACCCTTGCTCAATTCCTGCCGGGCAATCAACTAAAATAAAGTCAAATTCTTTTCTAAGTTCGTTAGTCAGATTTTTCATCTGGTGAGGAGTCACTGCGCTTTTATCTTTTGTCTGCGCTGCCGGGAGCAGGAATAGGCCTTCAAACCTTTTATCTTTTATCAGCGCTTGCCGCAATTTGCAGTTTCCATTAACTACATCCACAATATCGAACACAATGCGGTTTTCCAGACCCAGTACCACATCCAGATTACGAAGTCCTATGTCAGTATCAACCATTACCACTCTTTTATCCATCATAGCCAGAGCAGTCCCCAGGTTTGCTGTAGTCGTAGTCTTACCAACACCACCCTTCCCTGAAGTTATAACTAATACTGTACTCTTCATTCCTTTGCCTCCCATCATATTTTTAACTTCTCGATCACTACTTTTCCAGCTTTTATTCGTGCCAGTTCAGGTGTCTCCATATCAACCACCTCGCCGTCCGGAGGACGGGTAATGTGATTTGCGATACGGAGCTGAGTTGGGTTTAATCGATAAGCAGCAATTAAGGCTGAATCATCGCCAAAAGCACCGGCATGGGCCAAGCCTCGAAGTGAACCCATTACAAGAATATTTCCCCCTGCTATAACTTCTGCTCCAGGATTTATATCACCTAAAACAACAATATTCCCTTCACTGAAAATTTTTTGCCCAGACCTTAAATGCCGGCATATAAGAGCAGTATTTTCGTAAAGAGGCATATTCGCCATTTCATTGCTGTCATCCGCCAGTTTGTTTTCTTGATGTTTGTCTTCAGCTGCTTTTGTTTCGGTCTTGATTATGTCTTTGAGATGAAATCCGTAATCCAGCAGCAGATCCTCCAGTTCCCTTATTTGTTTGGCTTTTAGGTTTATTTTTTCAATGTTTATTACAACGCTAGTACCCAACATAAAATCATCTATTACTCTGATCTTTTCTTCCAATCCTGCTTTTATCTCTGAAAAGTTCCTCATTCCTTTCAGGTCAATAGGTATCATGTCCGCCGTATTTTTTTTTAAAGCTTTATTCGGCATTTTTAAGCCCCCTGTCAATACCATCTTAGGAAATGATTCTATAGTTGACATTTTTTACCTTTAAAGAAAAATAAAAAAATAGAGGGAACTTTTAGTTTTTCCCTCTATTTTGGTCGTTTACTTTAAAAAAATTATGGCATTATTCGCCATAACGAATCGACACATTACTTACCGTGTTCTCGTCCAAATGGTTTTTTATATGGAAATAATGTTCAAATACATCTCTGGCAACATATCCTGCTGAACCGCTGCCGCTTTGTCCGTATTCTACTATACCGGCAAAGGCTATTTCCGGGTCATCATAAGGAGCGAAAGCGATAAAGGTACCATGAAATTCACTCATCACATTATCTCCCACCCTGCCAGTCTGAGCTGTTCCGGTTTTTGCACAAACTTTTATATTTTCAGGAAAATGTGCGAAAAGGTAATGGGCGGTACCTCCCGGTTCAGTAACTGCTAACATGGCCCTTTTGGTTTCAGCAATTGTTAAACCTGAGACATCAGCCTTTTTTATTAACTGTGGTTCGAATTCTTTTATTATATCTCCATCAGCACTGGTAATTTTACTGCCCAGATACGGTCTCATCAGATTACCGCCATTGGCAATGGTTGCCGTATAATTAGCCAACTGGATTACCGTGTAGTTATTGTTTCCCTGACCGATAGACATATTAAAAGTATCGAAGGCCTGCCAGTTTGTATCAAAATTGTAATCTATCTTATACTGCGCTTCCAGAATAGCTTTCTCGTTCTTCTTCTGCTGTTCTAATTTGCTTCTTTCTTTTTCATCCGCCGCATTTTTCTCCAGTTCTTTGTATTTTTCCTCCAATTTTTCCCTTAAAGCATTATACTTCCTGTCTATAAGCAAACCATTGATTTCTTTTTTCCACTCTTCAGTTGGTAAGAGTCCTGAAACTTCATGGGGAATATCAATGCCGGTTTTAGTACCCAATCCAAATTGTTTTGCTACTTTGATTATTTCATCTTTTCCTGCCCTTCTTCCCATCTCTTGGAAATAGGTATTGCAAGAACCAGCCATTGCTGAATAGTAGTTTACATTGCCATGCACCTGCCAACACCTTATATAAGGAGCAATCCAATAATTACCCTGACAGGTAACATAATCTGTAAGAGAATTAACCGAATTGCTTTCCAAAGCTGCCATGCCTGTTATAGGTTTAAAAGTTGAACCAGGTGGGTAAGTAACCTGTATTGCCCGGTTCATAGCCCCGCCCGGCTCCAAAGGATTATAGGAACCCTGGGGATAATAGTAGGCGGCACGGTCAGTGCTGATATTTCCTTTCCAATCATCAGGATACATATCAGGGGCACTGTGCATTGCCAGTATCTTGCCAGTTTTTACTTCTATCACTGCAGCGGATCCTACTTTAGCTTTGGGATATTGTTTCTGTATTTGCTCCAATACATTGGCCATGCTTTTTTGCAGGACCTTTTGCATATCCATATCTATAGTCAGGTAAATATTGTTTCCTGCATGAGGTTCCAAAGTAACTAGTTCCCTAATTGGGTGACCTTTTGAATCAACTTCCACCCGGCGGGCACCATCAATACCGCGCAAATATGATTCATACTGCTTTTCAATGCCCGACTTGCCTATTAAACTGTTGATATCGTATTTCTCGCCCCCGCCCTCCTCTTGAGCAGATATTTCTTCGGGACTGATTGAGTGAATATAACCCAATACATGTCCGGCTAGTTCACCCTGAGGATAATAGCGCAAAGGTTCAACTGTTATTGTAACTCCTGGTAAATCTTGACGGTTTTCCTCCAGTTTGACTACTAGCTCCCAGGGAATATCCCTCAAGATAATTACCATTTCAAACAACCGGTATTTTTGAACTTCCAGTTTTTCCAAAATTATATCTTCCGAAATCTCAGGATAGTCATTTTTCAATAATTCAACCAGACGGCCGATCACTTCTTCTTCATCTTTCATGCCCAGAGGGTTCAGGCTTAAATTATAAACCAATTCATTGGCCGCCAATACTTGGCCGTCATTAGTGTATATCTCACCCCGAGGGGCTTTTATCGATACTAAACGGATACTGTTCTCCTTGGCCTGGGTTTGGTATATGTCATTATTAAACAACTGTACAACTGCCAGCCTGATCAGCAAAACTGCCAGCAATCCAATTGCTACAAAGGCAAAATATTTTAACCTTTTTTTTATCAAATCAGATTTCATTTTATTTCTCTCCCGGCAGCTTCAGCAGCCCTATACGCGAAGACCTGTAGTACCATCCATAAAGGGGTGCTGCCAATATGATATTATAAGCAAACTGGTACAAAACACCCTGGACAAACTGTTCATCTATATGAAAAGAAGGAAAAGCAATCCGGCTTAATACCAAAAGAACGGCAGCATTAAGCAAGGTACCCAAAGCTACCGCAGTTGCACCCACAATGATATTTTCCCGAAAAAAACCTTTTTGCAATCTTCCTGTGATATAACCGGTCAGTGCCTTTGCTATCGCATTAATTCCAATAAAGCGGCCTAAATACAAGTCTTCCAGCATTCCGCACAAAAACCCGTAAACCGTTCCCTTGCCAGCACCATTAACGATAGAGAAGCATATGACAAAAACCAGAACCAAATCAGGCAAAGTTCCTTTAATACTATAGAAACCAAATACAGTGGATTGCAAAAAGACAGCCAGAAAAGGTAATAAGAAATGAATTAAATAGCACAAATGAATTACTCCTCTGCCAACGCTGGCAATTCAGCTTCCGTTTCTTCCGATACAGGCCAGAAATCAGTGATTACCATCACTTCTTCTAATTTGGAAAAGTTTACAGTTGGAACTACTGTTGCTGAAAGCAGCAAACCGTTGGGTTCTTCAGTCACTTGGTAAATGACTCCAATATCAATTCCCTTGGGAAATACTTCAGAAAGCCCGGAAGTAATTACAATATCATTTGGTTTTACTGAAGCATAATAGGGGATATTGATCATTTTCAGCAAGTTTCCCTCAACCATACCTTCAACAACACCGCTTGTTTCCCTTGACCTTTGTAAAGTCGCGCCTACTGCTATTTCCCGGTCAGTGATCAAGTTCACCTGGGCAGTATGCTGACTGATACTGCCTACTCTACCCACCAACCCTTTGGAAGTAATCACCGGCATATTCTTTTCTATGCCGTCAATAGAACCTTTATCGATAATAATCGACTGAAACCAATTATTGGGGCTGCGGGCTATGACCCTGGCTGCTAAAAGTTCATATTTATCCAAATTATTATCCCGAAAATTGATTATTGATCTTAGTCTTTTAATTTCTTCTTCATTTTCTCTTAATATTTGATTGCTTAGATTCAACCTGGCTATTTCTTCTTCCAGTTCAGCAATTCTTTCACTCAATTCCTGTTTTTGAATAAAAATACTCCTGGGGCCGCTTAAATAATCGCGCATCTCAGTTACCCTGCTTTGCAGCGGGGCATAAGTGTCCCGGAGTATCCTCTCCAACAGTGTTATGTTCTCCCGTTCCGATGATGTCATATTAATCAAAATGAGGGTGGCAACTAAAGCCATGACACCTGACCAGAATACCTTGTTTTTAAAAAATCCAGGCACAATACTCTCCCACTAAAATGATCTCTTGGCTGGAACAATGATCCTTTTCAATAATTCGATATTCTCCAGTATTTTGCCGGTACCTTTAGCAACTGCTTCAATTGGATCCTCAGCAATATAGACAGGCAGATGGATCTCCTGGCTTAAAAGTACGTCGAGACCTTTTAACAAAGCTCCTCCACCGGCAATAATAATACCGCGGTCAACTATATCTGAGGCCAGCTCGGGCGGGGATTTTTCCAGGCAGACCTTAACTCCTTCAATGATCTGATGAACTGTTTCTTTTAAAGCCAGTTGTATCTCAGTTGATGAAACACTTATAGTTTTAGGCAATCCTGAAACCAGGTCCCGGCCTCTTACTTCATAGCAAGCTTCCGGTCCCTGCCAAAGTGCAGAGCCAATTGAAATTTTTATGTCTTCAGCTGTTCTTTCACCAATCAAAAGATTATAATTCTTTTTCAAATGAGCAATAATCGCATCATCCATAGTATCACCTGCCACGCGAACAGATTTGGCTGTAACTACACCGCCCAGGGAAATAACAGCGACTTCAGTAGTACCGCCTCCGATATCAACGATAAGATTGCCGGTAGGTTCGTGAACCGGAAGTCCGGCACCAATCGCAGCAGCCATTGGTTCCTCTACCAGGTATGCTTCTTTTGCTCCACCTTGCAGAGCAGCTTCTCTGACTGCTCTCTCTTCAACGGTAGTGCAGCCGGTCGGTATGGAAATCACCACTCTGGGCCTTCTAAAGGGGACATTTTGTCCTAATGCCCGGGTTATAAAGTATTTAAGCATGGACTGAGTAACATCAAAATCGGCTATTACTCCGTCTTTCATCGGTCTAATGGCAACAATATTGCCAGGTGTCCTGCCAATCATCTGTTTGGCTTCTTCTCCAACTGCCAAGACTTTGCCTGTATCATTTTGTATCGCAACCACGGAAGGTTCAACCAAAATAATACCTTTCCCTTTCAAATAAACCAGAGTGTTGGCGGTGCCTAAATCTATTCCTAAATCTTTACCAAAAACCACTGTTAAATTTGCCTCCTTAAAATTGAATTAACCCTTTGCTTCTTATACTGCAATAAGTTGATTCCCCTATAATAATATGATCAAGAACCTCTATACCTATGAGTTTCCCTGCATTAATCAAAGTATTGGTCAACTCCAAATCATCTTTACTAGGAGTGGGATCACCACTAGGATGATTATGAATCAGTATGACTGAGGCAGCACTTTTTTTTATAGCCGGCTTATATACTTCTCGCGGATGTACCAGAGCACTGTGAAGTCCGCCGATGGAAACGTCTTCCATGCTAAGCAGTCCCCCTTTGCGGTCCAAATACATCACACGGAAGTATTCCCGATCCAAATAACGCATATCTTCCATAACCATATTTTTTACATCTTCAGGTGATTTTATGGATTTCTTGTCCCTTATGTCAAGAGAAATCCGTCGTCCTATCTCAATCGCTGCCTTGATATTAACTGCTTTAGCAGGGCCTATGCCTCGATGTTCCATGAGTTCTTCCAGGCTGGCCTCTTTTAAAAAACGCAAACTGCTATGTTGGGTTAGTATTTGCTGAGCTAATTCCAGAGCGCTTAATTTAACAGTGCCATTACCAATTATTAAAGCCAGTAATTCAGTGTCACTTAAATTGCTTTCGCCGCTGGCGATCAACTTTTCTCTTGGCCGCATATTTTCAGGCATATCCTTAATAGATATGCTGTAATTATCTGACAACCCTACACCCCCAGCACCTCAATATTCTGTTTTTGCAGCATTTTGTAAAGTCTGCTTAAAGGCAGGCCTACTACATTGAAATAACAACCTTCTATGCGATC
>JAAZFJ010000267.1 GCA_012511795.1 Syntrophomonadaceae bacterium | reverse complement strand
CAATTGGGGAAAAGCGCCAAAACAAGGCCAAGGAAAAGCACGGCTGCAATATTCCTTGGGCGATTCTGCTCGATCCTACATCAGCCTGTAATCTGAATTGCATTGGATGCTGGGCATCAGAATACGGGAATCAGATGAATATGGATTATCCGACACTGGATAACATAATCAGACAAGGTAAAGCATTAGGAATATATTTTTATATCTTTTCCGGCGGCGAACCCCTGGTGCGCAAAGCTGATATATTAAAGCTATGCGATGAGCATAATGACTGTGCTTTTCTTTCTTTTACCAATGGAACCTTGATCGATGAACAATTTGCTAATGAGATGTTCAGAATAAAGAATTTTGTACCGGCCATCAGTATTGAAGGATTTGAAGCAGAAACCGATTTTCGTCGGGGAAAAGGAACCTATCAGGCCATTATAAAGGCCATGGAGATCCTGCGCTCAAAGAAGCTGCCTTTTGGCGTTTCCTGCTGCTATACCAGTAAAAATGCTGAGACCATCGGCAGTGAAAATTTTTTTGATGAGATGATCCATAGAGGTGCTAAGTTTGCATGGCTCTTTACCTATATTCCGGTAGGCATCGATGCAGTCCCAGAACTAATGGTGAGTGCTGAGCAGCGAGAATTTATGTATCATCAACTTCGCAAGTTCCGTGAAAGCAAGCCCATATTTACCATGGATTTTTGGAACGACGGTGAATATTCCACCGGCTGTATTGCCGGCGGAAGACGGTATGCTCACATCAACGCCAATGGTGATATTGAACCTTGTGCATTTATTCATTATTCAGACAGCAGTATATATGAGAAAACCCTCCTGGAGGCTTTCAAATCTCCCCTGTTTATGGAATACCACAATAATCAGCCCTTCAACAGCAATCATTTAAGGCCTTGTCCCTTACTGGATAACCCTGAACATCTGGCAAGAATGGTTGAAAACTCTGGAGCCAGGTCAACAGAATTCCGCAATCCGGAAAATGTAAAGGACCTTTGTGTAAAATGTGAAAAGGCAGCTGCCCATTGGGCAGTAACAGCAGAACGGCTTTGGCGGGAAAACAATTACACAGAAGAAGATCAGCCGGAAACTATAAAAAAGGTCATAGCTGGTGTTTAGCCGATATTATAAAGACAATACTGATGCGTTTCCAATGTCAGGTATTTTTCTCTTACTGCGATTTCAAAGCCACAAAGTCTTGCTGTCCATATTCAACAACTGCACTTCCCTGGCTGAAGTCTTTGATCCTGGTAACAAAACCATCCACCTGACCAACAGGTATCCATATTTTTATACCTACCCGGTCAGTAAACTGCAGATCGGTGATTTGCTGTAAAATGTGGGAAAATTGATTTTCGAAACTTCCATAATAACTATAGTCCAGTGTCACCATAATCATCTGGCAGTATTCCATCTTGACGATCTTGGCTTTATCCAGGGCAGCCTGAACGCTTTGGGTATAAGCTCTGACCAATCCGCCAGTCCCCAAAAGTGTTCCGCCGAAATAGCGGACAACCAAGGCCATAACGTTTTCCAGATCCATTTTTTGCAGCACATTTAATATAGGCCATCCGGCAGTCCCTGATGGTTCCCCATCATCACTGGAGCGTTCCGATTTACTTCCTTCCTGTCTGATGATCCAGGCATAACAATAGTGATTGGCACCGGGGTACTCCTGCCT
>JAAZFJ010000266.1 GCA_012511795.1 Syntrophomonadaceae bacterium | reverse complement strand
TTACGGGCAATCAGTGCTGCCCCGAAGGCTCCCATAAGGCCGGCGATATCAGGCCTGGTCACTTCCCGCCCGGTAAGGTTTTCAAAAGCTCTCAGGATCGAATCATTGTTAAAAGTTCCTCCCTGGACCACCAGCTTTTCACCTAATTCTTCCGGGTTCCTGATTTTTATAACTTTAAACAAGGCATTTTTTATAACTGAATACGCCAGGCCGGAAGAGATATCTCCTACCGTGGCTCCTTCTTTCTGGGCCTGCTTGACCTTGGAATTCATAAACACCGTACAGCGTGAACCTAAATCAACCGGTGCCTCAGCCTTCATGGCTTCCCGGGCAAACTGCTCCACTGACATATTGAGTGAATAAGCAAAGGTCTCAATAAATGAACCACAACCTGAAGAGCAGGCTTCATTGAGCATAATACTGTCTATGACCCCTTCTCTGATCAGCATACATTTCATGTCCTGACCGCCGATATCCAATATAAAATCCACTCCCGGCAGGAAATGCTTCGCTCCGGTATAATGGGCTACAGTTTCAATCTCACCTAAATCAATACCCAGGGCCGCTTTGATCAGCCCTTCCCCATAACCGGTTACTGTGGAGTAAAGGATTCTGGCTTCCGGATGCAGCCGGGCATATATATCCTTTAAAATTTTAACGGCAGATTCCACAGGACTGCCCTCATTGCTTCCGTACCAGGAATAGATCAGCCTTCCCTGTCTATCGATCAGAGCAGCTTTACTGGTGGTGGATCCCGCATCGATTCCCAGAAAACAATCACCTGTGAAAGTATCAATATCTGCCCGTTCCGCCTTACTCAAGCTATGCCGATCCTTAAATTCCTCATATTCTGCCTCATTGGCAAAGAGCGGATCCAGTTTGCGGATCTCATCTCCTAAATTTTTTCTGAAGCGGGGCAGGCGATTGATAATGGTTCTAAAACTAATAGGGTTGGTTGCCTCTGAAGCCAGTGCAGCACCAATCGCTACAAAGAATTGGGCATCAGGAGGAAAAAGGGCATCCTCATCTCCCAGGTTTAAAGTTTCTTTAAATCTAAGCTGCAGCTGGGGTAAAAAGTAGAGAGGCCCCCCTAAAAAAGCAACTTTGCCTTTGATAGGTTTACCGCAGGCCAGACCGCTGATGGTCTGATTTACAACGGATTGAAACACCGAAGCAGCAATATCTTCCCTCGCTGCTCCTTCATTTAGAAGGGGTTGGATATCACTTTTAGCAAAGACACCACAGCGGGCAGCAATAGGATATATGGTCTGGTGCCTGGCAGCCAGTTCATTTAAACCCTGGGCATCAGTATGCAGAAGAGAGGCCATCTGGTCTATAAAAGCACCGGTGCCTCCTGCACAGGTACCATTCATACGCTGTTCCAGTCCATCATAATAATAGGTAATCTTGGCATCTTCGCCGCCCAGTTCGATGGCTACATCCGTTTCAGGCAGAAAGTGTTCAATGGCGTGACTTAAAGATATCACTTCCTGGATAAACTCAACGCCAAGCCACTTAGACACGGAAAGGCCGGCCGAACCAGTAACCATCACTGAAATTTGCTGGCGGAGGAAAAACTCATAGGCTTCCTCCAGTAAATCGGCGATGGTGTTTTTTACATCAGCAAAATGACGCCGGTATTTGCTGTAAACCAATTGGTCTTCTTTATTTAAGATCACAATTTTCACAGTAGTAGAACCTATATCCAGACCCATTCTAAAAACCTTTTCCATAACATATACCACAAAAAACGTTTTTTGTGCTGCCTCCTCTCCCCGAAAAGTTGCTATCAATGATACATGTCAATAAATGTTCATCTGTTCACTTGTTTAGATAATCCTAGCTTATTCATGATTTATTCTCAACTGCTTGTTTAGATTCGAATTCGCTGTTTTTCTCGTATT
>JAAZFJ010000265.1 GCA_012511795.1 Syntrophomonadaceae bacterium | reverse complement strand
TTATACTTAAGCTATTTCAACGCAAGATCCACTGCTCCAACTGCATGGATCACAGTGGTATCAAACAAGGGTACTTTTGCGTCTTCTAGTTTGACCAACATGCCGATTTCGGTACAGCCCAGGATGATCCCTTCTGCTCCTTTTGCGGTTAAGTCCTCCATTATTATTTTGAATTCCGCTCTGGACCGGTCGATTATTTTCCCCAGACACAGTTCTTTAAATATAATATCATTAACCAAGATACGTTCTGTTTCTTCGGGGATAAGAACCTTTATCCCCTTTGCCTCCAGCCGGGATTTGTAAAAATCCTGTTCCATGGTATACCGGGTTCCTAATAATCCGATGGTGTTTATACCCTTATGTATAACCTGCTCAGCAGTTAGATCGGCAATATGAAGAAAAGGAACTCTTATTCCTGATTGAATCTTTTCCGCCACTTTATGCATGGTATTGGTGCCAAGAATTATGAAATTAGCCCCTGCTGCTTCCAGGCTGCGGGCAGCATCAGTCAGGATCTCGCCTGTTTTTCCCCACTGGCCATTTCTCTGGCATATCTCTATTTCATCAAAGTCAACACTATATAAAATGCATTTTGCCGAATGGTAACCACCCAGCCTTTTCTTCACTTCTTCATTTATAATGCGATAGTATTCAGACGATGATTCCCAACTCATCCCGCCGATGATACCAATTGTCTTCATATGTTGTCCCTCCAGTGTTGCATTGATTTTTATATTCTTGTCCTGTTTACTGTGCCTTCTATTATTATTCATCCAGATTTCTATTAATCCTTTTTATAATACCGGGCATAGCGCATGTATCACCTTATAAATAATGTATAGAAAATGGCCAGTCCATAAAAAACCAGGCACAATGTTGCCCCGTTCTGGCCTAAGGGAAAATAATGTGTCCTGGCTAATTTTTTTACGATCAGAGCAGGGATGATCCCGATATAAAGGGCAGAACCGATCCCTCCTGCATAGTTTAAGACTTCAGTAAAAGCGTCTCCTTCCATGCTGCTTAGATAAATATCAAATAGCAAGACAGGAATAATGATCAGCAAAATGCTTGGGATCGATTTTATTTTAAACAGGTCTTGAAAAGTAAGTTTTAATGAGATGCCGATCCCATAGGCTGAGGTTAGGATCGCCAATCCAGCGAACATCTGACCAACCAAGGCTACGGTTCCACTGACATGACCAGATAATCCTATTGTGGCAACCGGCGTTACTGCTTTGCCCATTACTCCAATAGATATGGTAAAAAAGAAGAAATAAAGAGCGGCAACCAAAAAGAAGCCAATTTGCAAAACTCTCATTCCTTGTTTGATACTTGTTTTTACATAGTAAAGAACAGTTGGTATGACGATATGTCCTGCAAAGGCAAAAATAATAATTCCTGAGGCACCAAAGATTTCCCCGGGTTTGAAAAACAAATAATTGTTTGTTTCAATAGCGGGGATCGATTTATACATGACCCATACAAGCAGGATAACCAAAACCGTTGTAATCACAGCATTAAACATATTACTGTTGCCTGGAGTGCGAGTTAACAGAAAACTCAAGACTGCCAGAAACAAACTGGCACCCAGCCACATAGGTATATTGAATAGAGATTGAAACGTTGTTCCTATTGCCAATGGATAAGCGATCATTGCTCCATAAGAAGAAAACAGGATCCCAGCCAGAGTCAGATAGCCGATCTGAGCCCCCAGATGGCTGCGAAAAATTGAATAGAGTGATGCTTCTTGATCTTGCATATACACAAGTCTGCCTACGTAAATAGAAGTAAGCCAGGCGAAAAAAGTACCCACCACAAAAATAACCGTACCACCAATAAATCCGCTTTGTGATAAAGCATAAGGCAGACCTAGTATTCCTGCTCCAACTAAAGTTCCTGCAAAAAGCAGTGACCCGATAAGATTTTGATTCTTCATTTACGCTATCCAAATCTTTTTATTATGAGAAAATTCTTTGGAGTACACCTGTATCATTAGTATACCTGAAATTTCCACAGTTATTGCTACAAACTATCCCGGAGGTAAATTCAAAACAAACCAAATTCATAAGGTAAAAATCTCTGTTACAAATCATGCTAAAAACATTAAATTTACTTATTACTTCTATACACTATTTCCAACCATGGGTATTGTCAGATAGAAAATCTTTGTGGGATAATAGTCAAGATGAAAAAAGTGTTGAGGTGACAGGATGAACAGCAAAGAATTATACCAGCGCAAAGTAGTTAGTGTTGAAGAAGCCTTGAAAGAAATTAAAAGCGGCCAGGAAGTAACCTGTGGCTTGATAGCCTGTGAGCCGGTGACAATGCTCAGTCAGCTTCATACGATCAAAGACCGGGTTGAAAATGTGTCAGTAGTCACTGCACTGCTTATGAACGAATATGAATTTTTTATGAATCCGGATATGGAGGGACATTTTCTTATGAACTGCTGGTTTTATACCGGTGGAGCCCGCAAGGCACATCAATTTGGTACTGTTTCTTACGTTCCTTTGGAACTGCACCGTTCCGCTTCCTGCCGAACCTCTTATCGGAAGCCTGATATTTTCCTGGGCTGTGCCTGTCCCATGGATCAGCATGGTTTCTTATCACTTTCCATCAGTACTGTATGGGAAAAAGAACTGCTGGAACAGGCTGACAAAGTTATCATTGAGGTCAATCCCAATTTCCCCAGAACCTGCGGTGATTCTCTGATTCACATATCGCAAATCGATCATATTGTAGAAACTGACCGCGCTCTTCCTGAACTGCCGGAAATTGTAGTGAATGAAAAGGAGCAGCTTATTGGACAATATGTAGCAGAGCTTATTGAAGATGAATCAACACTCCAGATCGGTTTTGGCAGCATACCAATAGCCGTAGCCGGCTGCCTGACCGGTAAAAAGGACCTGGGAGTGCATACAGAAATGTTTAGTGAAGGCCTTTTGGACCTTTTTGAGGCCGGGGTCATAACCAATCGAAAAAAAACCATCTGGAAAGATAAATTCGTGGCAGATTGCGCCCTGGGTACCAAACGCCTGTATAATTTTCTTAATGATAACCTGGCAGTAGAGTTTCAACCTGGCCGATTCGTTAACGATCCGCGAATTATTGGACGCAACCATAAAATGGTGGCCATCAACTCAGCCCTGCAAATAGATCTTACCGGACAATGCTGTGCTGAATCCATTGGTTCAAAACATTTTAGCGGAACCGGCGGGCACAAAGAATTCCTCCAGGGGGTTCAGTATTCACCAGGCGGAAAATCGATCATCGCTTTTCAATCTACCACTCGAAATGAATCCATTTCACATATTGTTCCCCTGCTTGATCACGGCGCATCTGTTACAACATCCCGGGTGGATGTGGATTATGTTGTAACTGAATATGGCATCGCAAGTCTTAGAGGGCGTTCTGTCAGAGAACGGGTCAAAGAATTAATTAAGATCGCTCATCCAGATTTCAGAGACTATCTAACCAGTGAAGCCAGGCGAAATCAAATTTGGTGATTGGATCAAGCCATTAGTAACTAGCATACTTAATTTATTGCTCACTAATTAAACATTAAAAAAATATATAATTTATTTTTACCTAAAATAATAATTGGTTTGTGAAATAATTTGCAAGGTAAATCAAACATGTGTATGTTATTTAGGACATAATATTATGGAGACCTCAATTAGACTGTTTTGTCGTTTTGCAGCTATGATAAAATAATAAAAGGCAGAATACTTACTTTTTAAATAATCTTTACGCCAAGTTTTTAAACATTAATTTTTTTAATGCACCACTGCATTATCTTTTTGTTAATTTGTCATGTTGTTAAATATTCTGATAAATTAATTCTAATATTGATAGAATCTATATTTCTTCCCTTTCGAAACAACCCTTCTTCCCTGCTTGAGAGTAATGCAATATTGCATTAATTTTTAATGCAGAACTGCATTAATGCGTTTATCGAAGCGTTTATTTTTTCCGCAACGAATTTCTTACATATCGTTATTACTGCATTTCAGTTTTTTTATTGTCATTTATAAGTTGGCATAAGTCTTGCATTATTCTAGTGCAATCGATGGTATCTGATTAGACGTTGTCCCCCTATATCTGTTATTGCTAGCCGCTACTGCTCTATGATGGCCACCAGGGATTGTCACCTCTCTGCAGCCATCATAGAATGTAGCACCCTTTTTTTTGTCACAGTCATCATCGTATCATCTTTCCCGGCTATGGGACTTCTTCAGTTATCATTATCCTTCATTCCTTTTAATTCTAAAATTTTTGAAGGGGGGGAAAGATGCTTTTTTACATTTATTTTTCAGTTTTAAGAAGAATAATTGCATGACTCTATGACATTGTTTATAGGAGGGAATTTCATGGCTTACGAAAACCTTTTATTAGAAAAGGAAGGTAACTTGGCCTTTTTGTATGTTAACCGGCCGAAGGCACTAAATGCTTTGAATAAAGATACGTTACTGGAAATGAAAGATGCCATAACAGAAATAAAGAATGACCCAGAAATTGATTTACTCATAATAAGTGGTGCGGGTGATAAAGCTTTTGTCGCCGGTGCCGATATTGCTTTTATGCAGAATCTTACCGCAGTCGAAGGTCGGGAATTTGGTGCATTAGGGCAAGAGGTATTCGGCATGATAGAAGCTATGGAAAAACCGGTTATAGCTGCTGTTAATGGATTTGCCCTGGGAGGCGGATGCGAACTTGCCATGTGTTGTGATTTTCGCATTGCTTCCACCAAAGCCAAATTCGGCCAGCCTGAAGTGGGACTGGGAATCACTCCGGGTTTTGGCGGAACGCAACGTTTACCCCGCCTGGTAGGATTGGGGATGGCCAAGCAAATGCTGTACACAGCAGATGTGATCGATGCCTCGGAAGCATTACGGATTGGTTTGGTAAATAGTGTAGTAACACCCGAAGATCTAATGAATCATGTTAAAGATATTGCCGGCAGAATTTTACGCAAAGGCAAAATGGCGGTTCGTTTCTCTAAAGCTGCAGTAAACGAAGGGATGCAAACCGACATTAACCGGTCTATGACGATAGAAGCTGACCTGTTTGGTCTGTGTTTCAGTACAGAAGATCAAAAAGAAGGCATGAGTGCTTTCATCGAAAAGCGTACTCCCCAATTCACCGGCAAATAGAAATCAAACAAGGAGGTCGAATTAAATTGGCTATTAACAAGATAGGTGTTTTAGGAGCTGGAACAATGGGAGCTGGGATCGCACAAGTATGTGTTGAAGCTGGCTATACTGTTGTACTGGTAGATATTGCAGAAGATTTTGTAACCCGCGGTGTGAATGGAATCCTGAAAAATTGGGATAAAGCAGTTTCCAAAGGTAAGAAGACCGCTGAAGAGGCAGAAAAATATCGCAGCTTGATATCAACATCTACCGACAACAACACTTTTAAGGAAGTAGATATTGTTATCGAAGCAATTATTGAAAATATCAATGTTAAACAAAAAGTTATGAAAGAACTGGATGGGATCTGCGGGCCTGATACGATTCTGGCTACCAATACATCAGCACTGAGCATAACCGAAATCGCTGCTGCTACTTCCCGTCCCGGAAAAATAATCGGAATGCACTTCTTTAATCCGGTGCCGGCAATGAAACTGGTTGAAGTTATTCCCGGTGCTGAAACTGCTCAAGCAACCATTGACGAAGTTGTTGATTTAAGCAACAAAATTTCCAAGGAACCTGTCCCCATAAAAGAATCACCCGGTTTTATCGTTAACCGTATTTTAATTCCTTACATAAATGAAGCAGCGATCCTTTACCAGGAAGGCATAGCCTCAGCAGAAGAAATCGACAAGGCTATGAAACTGGGTGCCAATATGCCCATGGGGCCTTTGGCTTTGGCTGACTTGATCGGTCTCGATGTTTGCTTGATGATTATGGAATACTTCTGCAATGAATTTAATGATTCTAAATACCGGCCATCACTTGCCTTTAAACAAAAAGTTCGCGCCGGCCATCTGGGACGCAAGAGCGGGAAAGGATTTTTTGACTACAATAATTAATTACTAAAAGTTTGTTAGGAGGTTATGAGATAAATGTCTAGAGAAGTAGTATTAGTTGGCGCATGCCGCACAGCGGTGGGCACATTTAACGGAACCCTGCAGGATGAACCCGTAGTAAACCTGGGAGCTATTGTTATGGAGGAAGCTTTAAAAAGAGCAG
>JAAZFJ010000264.1 GCA_012511795.1 Syntrophomonadaceae bacterium | reverse complement strand
TAAACCTCCCCCAAATATAACCATTTAAGATACATACGCCATTTGTTCAGTTTACTTGCAAAGGAATTGATGACCGTTACACCGAGACGTTCTTTTTGTAACAAAGAAGGTTGGTTATAATTAAGGCAAAAACAGTATATAACTAGTGTGAAAGAAATTTGAGGACGGAACAGGCAGCCCTGCTCTTTGACGAGGGTTTGGAAAGCCTGGAGAAAAAATATCAGCCCAGTCAGGAAGAATTTTATATTCACAGCCATTCTATTATACAGTGAGGCGTGACACAAGGCAGGGGATTAGGATTCATAAGTGCAATCAAAATTTCATGTAATAAAAGTGGTCAAGCCTTGCAGAAATCGCCGGGCAGTCCGCCTATAAACCAAATAATTTAAAGCAAACGATCAGGACAAAAAGTGCCAAAAAGACTATTCTCCGGGTGCCGCTGCTCATTATCAAAATAGCCAGCACCAAAGCAGCTCCAAAGATAATCTCCCATATCCCCATCAAATCACATCCTTTTAAAAATATCTGCATCTGATTTCATTGTAATGCAAAAGCCGCGGAATTTCTTATGTAAAATGAATCGATTCGCTTGTTTTATATTTCACAAACATTAATAAATGCAGTAAAATATAATGCAAATGATTTTACTGTGAACTCCGAATGGATATACAAGTAAAACAAATAATATAAATTGCTTGGATCAAGCATTGACAAGATTAAAACCTGTAGATTTTTTGGAGGATCGTAATGCAAAACATAATTGATTATATAAAATGGCGGGGTGATTTGAATTTTTCAAATGACCACCTTAATGAAGTGGACAATCTGATCTTTTCGGTCTTGTCATATCTGGAATTTGACGGGATCGTTCCTTGTTTATCAGAAGCAGGCTCCATCTCCTTGGGTGAGGCTGCCGACCTGTTCAGAAACTCGGCTCATCAATCTTCCCCCACGGAACATAAAGCCTTTATCAATAAAATTAAAAAATTACTTTTGGATGCCGGGCACTCAAAACGATATCAGGGTGTCAGAATTTCCAGCTATGTCAATTATTTTGATTTTAAAACTGCCAATCAGTTTGCCGCGGTGGTATTTTCCATAAGCGATGATCTGCATTATGTAGCTTTCCGCGGAACAGATGATTCACTGGTGGGATGGAAAGAGGATTTTCAGATGAGTTTTATTGAAGAGGTTCCTGCTCAGCAGCAGGCAGTGACTTACCTTCAGCAGGCAGCTGCCAAATATGCCGGCAATTTCTATCTGGGCGGTCATTCCAAAGGAGGGAACCTGGCCGTTTATGCTGCTGCCAAAGCTGATGAATGCCTGCAGGACCGGATCATCAACATCCAAAATAATGACGGGCCTGGATTCATGCCCAATTTCATGCAAAGCGAAGGCTACCAGAACATACGGGGTAAAATAAACACTTTGATGCCGCAATCCTCTATTATCGGAATGATGCTGGAACAAAATGATGAGTATAAGGTAGTAAGCAGTTATGAAACTGGCCTGATGCAGCATTTTCCATTATCCTGGGAAGTGCAGGGCAATCACTTTGTCTATGAAAAGAGACTGGCAAAAGTCAGCCTGAATTTGAATAAGGTTGTGCGAGGATGGCTCAATAAAGTATCCCCGGAACAAAGGGCAGAATCTTTCGGCGCCCTTTTCCAAATAATTCAGTCCACCGGGGCAGCCACCATCAGTGAATTATCCAGCAGAAAGCTGGCTGCTTCATGGGCGATGATCAAGACATATAAAAATTTGGATCCCCAGACACGATCAAATTTTAAAAATGCGGTGAAAATATTTATTGCCGAGAATCGGAAAATATTGCGAAAGTCAATAAGAAAAGATTTTGGTTCATTATTCTGGCGTGACAATTGGGGAAGGTCTTAAGTTGTTAAG
>JAAZFJ010000263.1 GCA_012511795.1 Syntrophomonadaceae bacterium | reverse complement strand
TTCTTATCCGCCCTGGTGGTGCCAAACTTCTTGATCCTGGAAGACTACTGCAAAAAGAACAATATTGAGTATACTTCACCTGAACAAATCATTCAGAATCCCGATATCTATAAATTATATGAAGGCCTTATCGATGCAAAAACCAAGAGCCTGGGACAGGTGGAAAAAATCAAAAAATTTGTCCTGCTGCCTGAGGAGCTTACCCAGGAAGCCGGGGAAATGACCCCCACCCTGAAACTGAAGCGCAAATTTATTGATCAGAAGTACAAAGCCCTGATCGATAAACTATATGCAGAATAGGTTAGTTGGTTAGGGGAACGGCGAAAGGAGTCAGGAAATCCCGTGCTTATGCAATGTAGGGGAAGATAGTATCTTCCCGCTGGTAAACCAATGAATGATTACAGGGGCTCGTAAGCCCCGGTATGGTTCGGGAGCGTAATACGCTCCCCTACAACGTTTAAGCGCAAATCTATACTGAAAAGCCGTAGGGGCTGATATCACTTGCCTGTGCCCTATAGGGTATGCCACCGGAGGGGTATCTGCACGCTTGCTTAAACAGTTGGAAGGTTGGACTGCTGGAATTAAAAAGGCCTAACTATAGAGGTGAAGGTCGTGGAAGCATAAGCCCCGCAAGTGAGCACTGAAATAAGCAAAAGGGACACACCTCTTTAAAGAGGGATGTCCCTGGAGTATAACGGTGACCCGGCGGGGCTTGTGTTTCTGACAATGATATTCGTATTTTTATTGCTGTGGTTTAGCCTGCAGAGCGGCAGTAATAGAAATCTGTTTTCCATTCCGCAAAATGTCAAGTGTTATCTTCTCCCCTACCTCATAATTAGAGACCAATTCCTGCAAGTCGTTTCCCGAAGTTATTTTTTTACTGTCGATTGCCGTGATCACATCCATAGCCTTGACCCCTGCCTGGGCTGCTGCCGTACCGCTTATTACTTCAACAACAACCACACCTTCGGTTTTACTGTCCAGGCCCAGTTCCTGACGGACTTCATCATTTACATCAGCCATACTGACTCCCAAAAAAGGCCTGATAATTGCATTACCGGCAATAAGGTCCTGCAAAACATCACTTACTGTTTTAGTAGGAATGGCAAAGCCAATTCCCTGGGCTGAAGAATTAACTGCTGTATTGATGGCAATGACCTCACCTTTCAGGTTCAACAGCGGTCCCCCTGAATTACCCGGATTGATAGCTGCATCTGTCTGGATCAGGTTTTTATACTGCCGGTCTTCTATAGTGATAGGCCGGCCTTTGGCTGATATTACACCCGTAGTGACTGTATGATCAAGGCCGTACGGCTGACCGATGGCAACTACCCATTCTCCCACCCGCATGGAATCCGAATCACCCAATTTTAAGTAAGGATAATTATTTCCGCTGATTTTTAAAACGGCCAGGTCCAGTTCCCGATCCTGTCCTACCACCTGGGCCGGCATTTCCTCTTTTTTCCCGTTGAGCTGTACAGTTACCGAAGCAGCATTTTCGATCACATGTTGATTGGTAAGGATATAACCGTCATCGGTTATAATAAAACCGGTCCCGATACCTGTTTCATATTGAGGACTGCGGTCATAATAAAATTCACCAAAGAACTCACGGAAAAAGGGATCGCTAAACAGCGGGTTATTTGGCAGGGAATTGCTTTGCACCTTGACCTTGATATTCACTACTGCCGGCGAAGCCTTAGCCACCATATCGGCAATATCCATGGCGCCCCCCGGTACGATCAAGGCTGTATTAACTGTATCTGTGACATCGATCTCAGTCTCCTGCCGGGGATCGTCCAACAAGGATGCCCATAAAGAAGTTCCCTCCTGTTCGGCGACAAAAGCTCCTCCTAATAAAAAAGCGATAACTAATAAAATCATAATTTTAAAAAAGTTACGCATGTTATTTATCTCCTTTCCAAACCTGTTTTAGATATGATGCGATCTATCCTCTTTGAAAACCAGGTTTTACCGGTTTGATAACCTTGTTCAAATTATACCCTGTTATTGTGAAGGTTTTGTGAATTATTATTGAAAAAATGTAAATTTTCATAGCCGGGTCTGGCTATTTTGCTGTTAATTCTATCATAATAAAAAGAACAAAAATAATTTCAAGGGGAAGCTTATGCTAAAAACTATCGCACAGGAAATTCAGCAAAAGGGCGGGCAGTCTTTTTATACCGGCGGCTATGTGAGGGATTACTTAATAAACGGCAATTTTACAGAAACTAATGATATTGATATTGAAGTTTTTCATTTAGAGCAGGAAATTTTGATCAAACTGCTGAAAAAATACGGGCAAGTAAAGATGGTGGGTAAAATCTATCCCGTGTTCAAGATAGCAGGACATCCCCATTGGGATTTTTCTGTTGCCAGCTATGATCAATACAATGATGCTGCAAACAGGCGGGATTTTACTGTCAACGCCTTGATGATAGATATTCTTACCGGAGAGATCCTGGACTACAGCGGAGGAAAAGAAGATATTTCCCGGCGGGTCATACGGCATATGACAGAGGAAGTCTTTGTTGATGATCCCCTGCGGGCATACCGGGCAGCAGGCCTGGCTGCCAGATTAAATTTTACGATCCATCCCGAAACGCAAAAACTGATGAAGATGGCAGACTTAAATAAGGTACCGGCAGAGCGGATCTATGGGGAATTAAAAAAACTGCTTATGCTTTCCCCCAAGCCCTCTATAGGTCTTAGATATCTGCAAGAGACCGGCCTATTAGAACAACTGCATCCTCAACTGTCCCGGCTGATGGGATGCCCCCAGGAACCAATCCATCATCCCGAAGGCGATGTGTGGGAACATACCTTGCTGGTAACAAATGAAGCGGCCAAACTGAAAGGCCGGGCCAAAAATCCCCTGGCCCTCATGTGGGCTGCACTGCTTCATGATATCGGCAAACCAGGAACCACGGAAGAGCGTAAGGGTAAAATCACCTCCTACGGCCATGATACTGTGGGTGCTAAAATGGCTGCTGATTTTTTACAGAATCTGCTGTGCAGCAAAGCTCTGATCAATGATGTTACATCACTGGTGAGAGAACATATGCATCCGGTCCTGCTGTACAAACAGAAGGAGAAGGTCACCGATAAAGCTATCCGCAAACTGATAAACAGGGTAGACCTGTCAGAACTGCTTTTATTGTCAGAAGCAGACTTTATGGGCCGTAATGTGGACCGGGATTATACCGAGATCCGGCAATGGTTTTTGGATAAAGCCGCCGAACTGGGCTTGCAGCCGGGGCAAAAAATTGAGCCCCTGGTAAAGGGGCGTGATCTTCAGGAATTAGGAATGATACCGGGCCAGCACTTTAAAATGATTTTGGACAAGGCCTTTGAAATGCAGCTGGAAGGAAAGAGTAAGGATGAAATCTTACAGGCAGTCAAAGCTGATTATTAAAAACAAAACTCCCTGGGAAGACGAACTGGCTGCTGCTGCCCCCAAGATGGCTGGTCATATTCAAAGACCGTTTCCAATGCTGATAACTAAGCTTCACCCCGATAGCTTTTAAGTGTCTGGGCACTGTCCCAGACCAGATCGATGATGTGAATACAACCTTGCCCGGCACCGAGAATGCCTGCCAATTCTTTTTTACTGATACCGGAAAGATCCACCCCCGGTAAATTGTCCATTAAAACTGCAGCAGATGAACAAACCGCATCAGGCATTCTGATCAACTGTCCATGTGCTGCAGTGATCTTCATTCCCTGATCCACTTTAATAAAGGTGCTCATTTGATGAAAGGTATCGATAAGGCTGCCCCATATTAAATAATCACCATTTTGATCCCGCATCATTTGCTGACATTTGCCGCGGTTAAAAAGATTCTCCTGGCGCAGTGATGTGCCAACGAAATCTATCCAGGAGGACTTCACCTGGTCAAGATTGCTGTAATAACGGCAGGAACCTAAATAATACTCTTCCCAGAACCGGTTGTAAGTTGCTGCATCAGAGTAACCCCGTTCCTTATACAGAAATGTTTCAGCCTGTATGATGCCGATAACTGACTCATTAAACAAAGACCTTTCCAATTGATCTCCTGCTTCTTGAAGGGCCTCCTTTAAAGGGCGGCCATTGCCCAGGTAGGCTTTAACACCTTTCAGTTTTTCTATGTATTGGCGCTTCTCTGCCATATCCCCTGCACGTCCCAATCTATCCAGCCAGGCTTCAATAATTTCCAAACTGAAAACATCTACCTTGATTACTGCTCTTCTTTCAATCAAGTTGTCCATATAGTCAGTTTTAGCAATTATGGTCTTCTTATCTTCCCGCATCACCGTGGTATGCCAGTGGCGCTGCTGTAAAAACTCCATTTCGTACCTCCTTTTTCCTTATTATATACTATGCCTCATTTTACCATAGGCTAATTATCTGCAGTTATTTTAAGACAACCTTCCAAGTTTGCCAGAGGGTTTTTGGTCAAAAGAGGTCGGGCAGGCTTTTGCCCGTTTCAGCGCTTTGCTCAAAATTCAAGCAATAACATATAATGTGGGAGTAGATTGGGTATAGAAGCGCTATTAACCAATACATAAGGAGGTATATATGTTTAATAAGTATATTAAAGGGATAATTACCACATTAACTATATTTATGTTTTTCACTTTAATTCCAGTACAGGAAACCCAGGCAGCTTATCTGGGAGACCGGGTACTGAAACAATCAATGCGGGGTTATGATGTAACACAACTGCAAAAAGACCTTACCTGGCTGGGTTATGATACCGGCGGCACCGAGGGAATCTTCGGGCCTAAAACATTAAGTGCCGTGAAGCAGTTTCAGGTTAATAACGGACTGGCTGCTGACGGTATTGTCGGCAAACAGACCGCATATGCCATCATCCATCAGGTCAGCAACCCCGCAAGTAATATCGACCATATATCCCCTTCCCGCGGACTCCTGACCAATGCCCGCCAGGACCTGTTGGATCTGGCTCGTGTTATACACGGCGAGGCCCGGGGCGAGCCTTATAACGGACAGGTTGCGGTTGCCGCAGTAGTATTGAACCGGGTGAAAGCTAAAATCTTTGGCAATACTATTCAGGAAGTGATTCACCAGCCTGGCGCTTTTACTGCAGTCAGTGACGGACAGTTTTATCTTAAGCCCAATGCCGCTTCCTTTAAAGCGGCAGAAGCAGCTCTTAACGGCTGGGATCCTACCGGCGGTGCACTCTATTATTGGAATCCGGTTACCGCTACCAGTAAATGGGTCTGGAGCCGTCCGATCATCACCCAAATCGGTCGTCACGTATTTGCACTATAATTTGATAAACTCCAAAGAGCATGGGTACTCCCCCGCCCGTGCTCTTTTTTTTATTCACAGATAAGGCTGTTACTTGACACCTATCCTAATGAGCATTATTCTTAAAAATATCCTTAAAAAAATGAGAAGGTGGCCTGTTTAATGCAAAGACAAAAACGAATTGCCGCAATTCATGATATATCCTGTTTCGGCAAATGTTCATTGACCGTAGCCCTGCCTATCATATCAGCAGCCGGGGTTGAAGTAAGCGCCATACCCACTGCAGTTCTTTCCACCCATACCGGGGGGCTTACCGGCTATACTTACCGGGATTTGACAGAAGATATCCTGCCGATCATCGACCACTGGCAGTCCCTGGATCTGAAATTTGATGCATTATACACCGGATTTCTGGGTTCGTTTGAACAGTTGGACATCGTGTCGGAAATATTCAAGCGCCTGAAAACTCCGGAAAATCTCATCATCGTAGATCCGGTTATGGCAGATAACGGAGAACTATATAAAATATTTCCCGTTGACTTTCCTGCCGGCATGAAAAAACTCTGTACCCAGGCTGATGTAATTGTGCCCAATATTACAGAAACTGTTTTAATGCTGGGAGAACCTTACCTGGAAGGGCCCTATACACCTGACTATATCGAAGGACTACTTAAAAAACTTGCGGCCCTTGGAGCCAGGCAGGTAGTTTTGACGGGTGTGCATTTTGATCACCAAAAGCTGGGTGCTGCCGCTTATGACAGCCAGTCCGGAGAGATCAGTTATGCTTTTTCCAATTGGATTGAAGGATATTATCACGGGACCGGGGATGTTTTTGCCAGTGCTCTTACGGCTGCGCTTTTAAGAGATATTGATCTGACAAAGGCAACAGAAATTGCTGTGGATTTCACTGTTGGAAGCATAGCCCGCACCAAAGAGGCAGGAACAGATATCCGCTTTGGCGTGAATTTCGAAGAAGGCCTGCCCAAGCTTATGAAGCAGCTGGGGTTGTAACGGTGTTTTAAGACCAGATATGATACAAGGGACGGTTATAACAATAATGAGCCGTCCCTTTTCCAATTTATTTATTCTCTTAATCCCATTGGGACATAATCACGCCGCCTGGCAACACACTTATATGCCGGCCGGATGATTTTGCCGGCATTAACGATTTCTTCTATACGGTGGGCACTCCAACCGGCTATCCTGGCTACTGCAAATAGGGGTGTAAACATTTCCATTGGGATACCAAGCATCCGGTAAATCAATCCTGAATAAAAATCAACATTGGCACTGACACCCTTATAGATCTGGCGAAGTTCACCAATTGCCTGGGGGGCCAATTTTTCCACATTGGCATAAAGCTGGTATTCTTTTTCCATTCCTTTTTCCTGAGCCAGTTCTTCTACATGATTTCTTAAGATCAAAGCCCGCGGGTCAGATATGGAGTAAACTGCATGTCCTATTCCATAGATTAAACCAGACCGGTCGTAAACTTCACCTTTAATGATCCTGGTCAAATAGTTTCTTATTTCGTCCTCATCATTCCAGTCCTTAACATTCTCCTTTATATTCTCAAACATATGCACAACTTTGGCGTTGGCTCCTCCATGTCTGGGGCCCTTTAAAGACCCTAAGGCAGCTGCCATTACTGAATAGGTATCCGTTCCTGATGATGTCAAAACATGAGTCACAAAAGAAGAATTATTCCCTCCTCCATGTTCTGCATGGAGCACCAGTGCCAGGTCAAGGAGTTTAGCTTCCAGTTCACTGAAATTACTGTCCGGACGCAGCATATATAAAATATTTTCCGCTATACTTAGGTCAGGCTGGGGACTGTGTAATACCAGACTACTGTTCCCATGGTAATGGGAGTAGGCCTGATACCCGTATACTGCCAGAGAAGGAAGCCATGCGATCAGCTGCAAGCATTGCCTCAGCACATTGGCCACCGTAATGTCATCTGCCCGATCATCATAACTATATAAAACCAGAACACTGCGGGCCAAAAGATTCATAATATCCTTGCTGGGAGATTCCAGGATCATATCCCGGGCGAAGAAGCCAGGCAGTTTCTGGTGATTAGCTGCCATTGCTTTAAATGCAGACAGTTCCTCAGTAGTTGGCAATTCACCAAATAACAGTAAATAGCATGTTTCCTCAAAGCCATAACGGTTATCATTTAAAAAACCATTGACGATATCATTGATATCAAACCCCCGGTAAAGCAGGCGGCCGGGCACCGGTACTATCTCATCTTCATCAATAATATAAGCATGCACTTCGCCGATATTAGTAAGTCCCACCAGGACACCTCTCCCGTCGATATCGCGCAGGCCGCGTTTTACAATATATTTATCGTAATGATCTACTTCTATTTCACTGGCTTGTTCCGCTTTTTGAATAAGACTGCTGAAGATCTTTTCCTCAAAATTATCAAAAACTCTGTTCTTCATACCTGTCTCCTTTAACAGCTTTATAATTTTTTTATTATACCATAAGCATTCAATAAATCAGTGATTTTTTATTAACTGGTTAAGTATGCTAATACGGCTTAAAATTGTCCATTTGAGAAACATAAAAAAGAGGGGTAAAGGCACATACTAAATGCGGAGGTGAGAGAGGAATGGATCTGTCATTTAAACGAAATATCGGTAAGGTGGATCGCATCATAAGAATTGCTGCCGGTGTAATACTTCTGTACCTGGCCTTTTTTAATCCCCTGATGTTGGAAAACTGGGCTGTCCTGCTGATGGGTATATTCGGAACTGCGATGATAATTGAAGGAACAATAGGTTACTGAGTCCTCTATGATCTGTTAGGTTGGTCAACCTATAAAGAAAAAATTTAATGATCAGGCAAGCCTATAATGCAATAATTCTTGCCCCAAAGGGGATAAGCCCCAATTTGGCAAGTTTAAAATGCTGTAATCCAAAAGGTATGCCGATAATGGTTATGCAAAAGACAGCGCCTATGACAAGATGACCGATGGCAAACTCCCAGCCGAAAACCAGCAGCCAGATGATATTAAAAATCAGTCCGCCGGCACCGAAATTACCCAGTTCAATTTCTCTGCCAAAAGGCCACAATACGAATTGGGCAATTTTAAAACATTGAATACCAAAAGGTATGCCGATAATGGTAATACAAAGAATAAGGCCGGCTAAAAACCAGGCCGCAGCAGCAATGATACCGCCAATCAAAAGCCAGACAATATTACCGATAATATTCATGTTATTATACACCCCCTTGATATTTATTATAGTTTATCAGAATTTATTTGAGCCTGACCCATTTTATCGTGTTATATTTATTATATTGGAGTTAGGAGGGATGAAAGATGGAATCTAAAAACACTGAGAATAACAAGGACAACAAGATCAGAGAGTACCGGACTGATGATTTAATTGTATACTGGGATGCCAAATCATGCTCCCATATCGGCAATTGCTGGAATATACTCCCCCAGGTCTTCAAACCTGATGAAAAGCCCTGGATCACTATGGAAGCGGCAACGGCGGAAGATATTATTAAAGCAGTTGACAAATGCCCTACTGATGCGCTGAAATATGAGCTTCCGGAAGGCTCCAAAGTGGACCCGGAAATGGCTAAAGGCCCCGGTTGGGTAGATTATAAGAAGGATGAAGTGACCTCCATCAAAATAAAAATGGCACGCAGCGGACCGTATAAAGTGGAAGGCGCAGCCCAGGTCTTCGATGCGGAGGGTAATTTCTTAAAACAATCCAATCATATAATACTATGTGGCTGCGGAAAGAGCGGTAACCGTCCCTTCTGTGACGGAAGCCATGCCCGCAAAGAATAGGAAAATATAAGGGATGCCTTTTACTCAGGACATCCCTTTTTTGTACCCTTTATGGGCTGCTCTCCTTGAGGCTTGACGCAGCCCTGAATCATTCCTTGAATTTTTATTTAGATTCAGAACCCCCAGGGGCATTACTTTTAAAAATTTACATTATCCGGGTCAGGACCCAGGCGTTTATTCTCATTCAAGCTGTCTATTTCCTGCATATCATCCGGACTCAGCTCAAAGTCAAAGATCAACGAATTTTCAATGATACGCTCTTTATGCACTGATTTGGGTATGGTCACGATCTGGTTTTGAATATCCCAGCGCAAAACGATCTGAGCCGGGGTTTTGCCGTATTTAGCAGCCAGGTTCAGCAGCACCTGATTGTCCAGATTACCTCTGATCAAAGGGCTCCAAGCTTCCAGTTGGATCCCCTGCTGTTTGCAGAACGTCAACAGTTCCTTCTGGGTAAGCAGCGGATGGCACTCCACCTGGTTGACTGCCGGAACCACACCGGTGTCTTCTATGATCTGCTTCAGGTGAGGAATTTGGTGATTGCTGACCCCGATCGCTTTAACAACACCTTCTTGGTAGAGGTGGATCAGTGCTTTCCAGGTTTCCCGATATTTATCGAGAACCGCCCAGTGTACCAGATATAGATCGATATACTCCAGGCCCAGTCTTTTGCGGCTTTCTTCGAAAGCCTTTAGGGTCTGGTCATACCCCTGGTCATTGTTCCATACCTTGGTGGTAATAAAAAGTTCTTCCCGGGGGATCCCACATTCCCGGACAGCCTGGCCTACACCCTGCTCATTCTTGTAAACAGAGGCGGTGTCAATACTCCGGTAGCCGGCTGCCACTGCATCTTTGACTGCATTTATAACTTCGTCCCCTTCCTGGGTCTTGAATACTCCCAGCCCCAGCCAGGGCATTTTCACTCCATTATTTAATATCGGGCCTTCTGTTAAAGCTTTTGCATTCATTTCCTTCACGTCAATTACCTCCCAGCTTAGTAAATCTGAATTAATATTATACTAATTATCTCATGAATTGGTATAAATTATTTAGGGATGAAGGTCATGTGCAGGATTTTTCGTTATACTATATGAATAGTGGAATTATGCAAAAATGTTGGGAGTAATAAGGAGTGGCAATTTTAAAGGATACTTTTTCCGGTGCAGGGGAAAAGTTTATTAAAGGTGCGGCGATCGGATTAGTCATCATACTGCCGGCGGTCAGCGGCGGCACCATATTGTTGGCCATGGGGCTTTATGAAGATTTGATGAAAGATCTGTCCCGCTTAAGATTGATGCCGTGGCTGCCCTTTGCCGCGGGGATGTTAGGAGGCATTCTCCTTAGCGGGTTGTTCCTGGCCTGGCTGTTTGAAACTTATACCGCCATTATCCTGGCTTTTTTATTGGGCTGTATACTGGCTTCCGTCAAATCAATACTGGGAGAGGACTATCGCGCAAGTGTCATACGGGTCATATCACTGGCATTTGGGTTGGCCAGCGGTCTAGCTCTAGCTGGGGTCACTGATTTCGGAGTTGTGAATGGTACAGCTCCCGGTCCTTTTATTCTGGTGCTGGGGGGAGCTCTGGCAACCGCGGCTATGATATTGCCCGGGGTCCCGGGTAATGCCGTTTTGATCATCATGGGGATCTATGATGATATTATGCTGGCTTTGGCCGGATTAGAATGGAAGATGCTGCTGACTTTCGCCCTGGGATGTTTTATTGGTATTCTAGGATTATCCAATGCCCTGGACAAAATCTATTCCCGTTACCGGGACATTTTAAACTGGCTCTTTGTGGGACTAGTCATTGGCACCAGTAAAATGCTGGTGCCTGCCGACCTGGATGAACCACTGATTTTTGCTATCGTAGCGATCATTGGATTTGCCCTGGTCTGGATATGGGAAAGCAAAAGTATGGAGACGGAACATGAATCAATACCTGATAAACTTGACGGTTAATACAGAAGAAAAATATCTGGCAGCCCGCCTGGATGATCTGGCCCAAAAGGCATTGCAGGGAATCAGTGTAAGAAGTGACTTTCTGGATCTGCGCCAGCAGATTATAGGAGAGGCAGTAGCAGTTCAGTATGAGGATCTCCTCTGGAAAATGGACGGCGGTTTCAAGGGCGCAGAGAGAAAACGCCTGCTGTTTTATCCAACCTGGGTAACCGAAGATATTAATAACCATATAGATTACATCAAGATTACACCAACTGATAAAAAGGTAACCTCCCTTAGTCATCGTGATTACCTGGGGTCGATCATGAATTTGGGGGTTAAGCGGGAAAAATTCGGCGACATTTTAGTCCATGACCGGGGAGCTTACTGCATCATTGACAGAAGCCTGACAGATTATCTGTGCCAGCACCTGGAACGGGTAGGCCGCAGCAAGGTCATAACCGAAACGATATCCAGAGAAGACCTGCAGCTTCCGCAATCAGAACCTGCCCAGATCAATTGCACCATCCCTTCCCTGCGTCTGGATGCAGTCCTGGC
>JAAZFJ010000025.1 GCA_012511795.1 Syntrophomonadaceae bacterium | reverse complement strand
CTTCTGCCGGAAAGCGGGCTGAAATCATTTGTAAGCTTTGCCATGGGGCTGTTTGTACTTATTGCTATTCTAAACCCCTTGTTGGGCGTTGCTTTTAAAAATCAGGATTTCAAAGTTGAGCTGTGGGATTATAAATATAATCAAGATTTGGAACAGGATATAGCTGATAAAGGCCTTATTATTAACGAACAGCTCTATAAAACCAATGATGATTTGATTCAACAAAAACTACAAGGTCAAATCAGTGCTATAGCAGCTTTGGTTCCTGGTGTACAGGAAGTTGAAACCACCATCGATAAAGAATCTATTGGCTCATCAGAAAGAGTTCGTTTGGTAGTCAGGCTGGAACAAAGGGAACCACCTGAGCAGACAAATAACATAGGTGTCTTTAACAATGCTGACCAGGAAAAATTGAGCAAAGAAGAACAGGACCGCATTAGAGCAAAAATATTAATGGTTGTTAATAACCTATATGGGATCAAATCTGAACAACTAGAAATTGAATTCGAGGGAGGGGAATTTTGATGTTAGACGAATGGGTCAGAGCCTTAACCGGGAATAAGGATGCAACATCATTTTTTAAGAGCAAACAAGGAAAATATCTGGTTATCATTGCAATTTGCCTGGGTTTATTAGCATTGATATGGGGTCCGTCTGCATCCACTGACAATAGTGTCAAACAATTGGCTGAAGTACCGGATCAGTTTACAACCAGCAACCATGTAAAGATGCAATTAACTCAGGAGCTTAAACATATACTCGGTCAAATAGAAGGTGCGGGGAAAGTAGAGGTCAGTATTACACTTGCTTCTGATGGGGCGAAGAGTTATGCAGGTAATAGTGTTGAAGAACAACGACAAATATCTGAAACTACTCAAGGCGGCAGTCAGCAGACCATTGAAAAAAAATCATCAAGGGATTTGGTAGTTTCATCAGGCAGCCCGCTTCTTATTGAAAGTAAATTTCCTGAGGTAATAGGAGTCTTAATTGTTGCCGAGGGAGCAAAATCTTCTTCTGTCAAGGAAAAGATTGCGTCTGCTGCAGCAACTCTCTTAGATATACCGCCACATAAAGTAAGTGTAATGCCAGGGCAGGAGGGAGGTATATAATGGTTTTGAATTTTAAAAAACTAGGAATTATAATTTTAACTGGTAGTATAGTTTTAATTTTTGCGTTAATATTTTGGCCGGAAGCAAACCTGGAAAAAGAATTACCTCTTCAATATAACCATACTAACAAAAATAGTTTATTGGCAGATTCAGAAACTCCGGTAACAAACGATTTTTTTGCAGAATACCGCTTGGAACGGGAACGGGTTCGCAGCAGACAGATCGAGCTTCTTCGTGAAGTCTTAAATAGTACGTCAGAAGAAGAGGCAAGGAAAGAAGCCTCTTTACGGTTGGTAAAAATATCTGAAGATATGGAAAAAGAGCTACAGGCAGAAGGAATGATTAAATCTAAAGGGTTTACTGATTGTGTGGTAATTATTCAGGAGGAAATAACTTTAGTAGTTTTACTGGAGGATAATATCCATCTCAATCAGGAAGCAGATATATCTGAAATGGTAGAAAAAGTAACCGGGTACAGTGAAGATAATGTATGCATTATTTTCCGTAAAGCTGGTTAAAAAATTGTATACTGTTATACAAAAATTTATACATTGTGTTAGCACAACTTTATTTTTATAATGATTTAAAAGTCAGGTAATTATACTCAGACTGCAGGTCTGGGTATAATTGTATAACCAATAATAATCAATTAATTATGCTAGGATTCGTAGATTAAGTTAGGAGAATAACCATGAATAGAATTAAAATAACTGATACCAGCCTCCGGGATGCACATCAAAGCCTTTGGGCGACCAGGATGTCCACTGAAGATATATTACCGATTTTAAATAAATTGGATAATACAGGGTATCATTCTTTGGAAGTATGGGGCGGGGCAACTTTCGATGTATGCTTGCGTTATTTAAAGGAAGACCCCTGGGAAAGACTGAGATCTATCCGTCGGGAAGTAAAAAACACCAAACTGCAGATGCTGTTAAGAGGGCAATCATTATTGGGCTATACACACTACCCGGATGATATTGTAGAAAAATTTATCGAAAAATCTGCTGAAAATGGCATAGATATCTTCCGCGTTTTTGATGCTTTAAATGATCTGCGCAACTTGGAGGTTCCAATTAAGGCAGCAAAAAGAACCGGTAAACATGTTCAGGCCTGTGTTGTCTATACCATAAGCCCGGTTCATACCCTGGAACATTTTATCGATACAGCAAGCAAACTTAGGGACATGGGCGCAGACTCCATTTGCATTAAAGATATGGCAGGACTGTTATCACCATATATATCATTTGAACTGGTAAAGGCCTTAAAAGAGAACATAGATTTGCCTATCCAGCTTCATACTCATTACATTGGAGGACTTGCCATTGCTACCCATTTGAAAGCAGTTGAAGCCGGTGTGGATGTTATTGATACCGCTACAGTTCCTTTAGCATTTGGCTCTTCACAGCCGCCGGTTGAGACGATTGTAAGGGCTTTGCAGGATACACAGTGGGATACCGGAATTGATTTGGGGAATTTGTTTGAGATTGCCGACTATTTTGAGAACATAAGAAAGCGTAAAGGATTTGAGCGTGGTGTTACCCGTATCACAGACATGAAGGTTTTTGAACACCAGGTTCCCGGCGGTATGATTTCCAATCTGTTTTCACAGCTGCAGGAGCAGCGATCTGTACATCGGCTGGGAGAGGTATTAAAAGAAATACCAAGGGTCAGGAAGGATTTAGGTTATCCGCCTCTGGTGACGCCAACCAGTCAAATCATTGGTATCCAAGCGGTTATGAATGTATTAACAGGAGAAAGTTATAAATTATGTCCCAGTGAAGTAAAGGACTACGTTAAAGGTCTCTATGGCAAACCACCTGTTGAGATAAGCACAGAAATAAAACAAAAAATAATCGGAGATGAAGAAGTAATTGCAGTTAGGCCGGCAGATCTATTGCCCCCTGCTTGGGAAAAATGTGAATCAGAAGTAATTAAGTATGCACACAATGAAGAAGATATCTTATCATACGCGTTATTCCCTCAAGTCGCTTTAAAATACTTTGAGTATAGAAACAATAAAGATAATGAACAGAAGTCAACCCGTGAAAGTTCGAAAGTGCCTCAGGCAAAACGGACAACTGATGAAACAAAAAGGCAGAAAAATGGTGAAGGAGATGAAGAAATGAATTTTGAAGAAATTAAAGAATTGATTTTATTACTTGACAATACATCTGTTGCAGAGCTTAATTTACAAAAAAGCGATTACAGCTTGGTTCTCAGGAAGTCTGCCGGCACCACTGAAGAACCAAAAACAGTTGCGTTTTTAGCATCTGCAGAAACGACTACCAAAGATATTGACGATAATGAAGAACCAATAACAACACCTTATAGTGAAAACTGTTTTGAAGTAACTGCCCCTATCGTAGGTACTTTTTATGAAGCACCTTCTCCTGAAGCACCGGCATTTGTGCAGCATGGTGATAAAGTAGAGAACGGGCAAATACTATGCATTGTAGAAGCGATGAAATTAATGAATGAAATAAAGGCAGAGGTTTCCGGAAAAATCGTGGAGATTGCTGTTGCTGACGGTGACCCGGTTGAATATGGCCAAAGATTATTCCTGATAGAAAAAGAATAGAAGGTGATTACTTGTTCAGCAAAGTTTTGATAGCCAACCGGGGAGAAATTGCAGTACGGGTAATCAGGGCATGTAAGGAATTGGGGATAAAGACCGTAGCAGTTTATTCAAAACCGGATAAAAACAGTCTTCATGTTAAAATGGCAGATGAAAATATATGTATAGGTGAAGCGCCAGCCAGGCTAAGTTATTTGAACATCCCTAATATTATCGCAGCAGCCAGAAACAGCGGCGCTGAAGCGATCCACCCAGGATATGGTTTTTTAGCTGAGAATGCTTACTTTGCAGATTTATGCGAAACCAATAATATCAAATTTATTGGCCCTAAAGCTGAGGTCATACAGCTTATGGGGGATAAAATAAAAGCCCGGGAATTGGTTATGAAGGCAGGTGTTCCTTTGGTTCCTGGAAGTGAAGGAAATATAGATAATTACAAGCAGGCTGTCTCAGTAAGCAATGAAATGGGTTATCCGGTAATGATAAAGGCCGCTGCCGGCGGAGGCGGAAAGGGAATGCGGCTTGCCCACAGTGAAACTTCTTTAAAAGAAGCGCTGGTTATGGCCAGAATGGAAGCCAAAGCAGCTTTTGGCAATGATGACGTTTATATCGAAAAATATATTGAAGAACCCAGGCATATTGAGATACAAATACTGGGGGATGAACATGGCAACCTCATTCATTTGGGGGAAAGGGACTGCTCATTGCAAAGACGTAATCAGAAGCTGTTGGAAGAAGCACCTTCCTCCTTTTTAGATGAAGAGATAAGGCAAAAAATGGGCTTGACAGCTATTAACGCTGCGAAAGCCGCCAACTATTACAGTGCCGGCACCATTGAATTTCTGGTAGATAAACATAAGAACTTTTTCTTCATAGAAATGAATACCCGTATTCAGGTGGAACACGGGGTTACCGAAATGGTGACCGGTGTGGATATTGTAAAAGAACAGATTAGGATTGCTTCCGGAGAAAAGCTTTCCATTAAACAGGATGAAGTCATTATTAATGGTTGTGCAATAGAATGCCGCATAAACGCTGAAGACCCGGATAACTACTTTATGCCGGCACCGGGAAAAGTAGAACGCTACTCTATACCGGGAGGACCGGGCGTCAGAATTGATTCGGCGCTATATGAGGATTATACGGTATTGCCTTATTATGATTCGATGGTAGGTAAATTGATCGTGTGGGGCAGAGACCGTGAAGAAGCAATTCAAAGAATGAAGAGGGCTTTGCAGGAATTTAACATTGACAACGTTCCCACAACCATACCGTTTCATTTGAGAGTCCTGGAAAATGCTTTTTTCCAAAGAGGTGAAATCTATACAAACTTTATCCAGCGACGAATGATTCCAAACCAATAAATATAGATGTTAGTTTGATACTTAGTTTGTCTTTTGGTAAAATGATTAATATATTTTACAGGGAGGTGTAAATTAATGGATGGAAAGAAACCAGAGATCAATACTGAACTGGGAGCAATCAGGATAGCAGATGAAGTAGTAGCAACAGTTGCTGGTTTAGCTGCTTCAGAAGTCGAAGGTGTAGCAACTTTGAGCGGTGGATGGGGAACTGATCTGGTTGAAAAGTTAGGTAAAAAGAATTTTGGCAAAGGCATTAGAGTTGAAGTTATTGGTGAGGAAACCAAAATAGATATATACGCAGTAATAGATTATGGCTATCAGATCCCCAAGGTGGCTGAAGAAATACAAAATGAAGTAAAACAGGCCGTGGAAAATATGACCGGGCTGAAAGTAATGGCCGTTAATGTGCATATTGTTTCAGTAATCCTTAAGAAAAGTGAACCGGAAGAGATAGCATCCGCGGATGTTAAAACTGAATACTAGGGCTATTCAAAACCCCCTGTTTTACATCAGGGGGTTATCTGTATGATTAATTTGAAAGAGGTGGGAAAATGACCGGTATATGGCGGGTAGTATTATTCTTTTACAGTCTTTTGTTAGTGGCTGTATCAGTATCAGCATTAATATTGGCAATAGGCAGAACAGAAATTTTAGATTCTATAAGTATCGCTGCGTCATCTTCAGAAACCAGACTTATCATAGCAGGAATTGCTCTCTTGTTACTGGTTTTAAGTATTATTACTTTGTTCTACTCCATTGGTTCTAATTCCGCACCTAAAACTAAAACAGTTCTGGTCAACAACGGTATTGCCGGTCAAGTATCCATGACGATTCCAGCTGTCAAAGTAATTGTAATGAAAGCGGTTAAAACAGTCGAAGGGATCAAGGATATAAAGACAACTGTAAATAACAAACCAGAAGGCGTGGAAGTTCTTTTGCATACCATGATCAATCCTGAGTATAATATACCAGAAATGAGCGAAAGAATACAAACAGTTGTCAGACAACAACTGGAAGATATAGGCGGACTGAAAGTAGCTGGTGTCAGGGTATTAATTGATGACTTTGGCTCTGCCGCCAAGGCGCCCGGAAATTAAGGAGGCATTAATATGTTGGAAAGACTTTTGACGCAGATTTTTGAGGAACACCGCGGCAAAGCTATTGGTGTAATAATTGGACTTCTGGCGGCAATATTATTTTTGTCCTTTGGTTTTTGGCGCGCTTTATTCATCATTCTTTGTATTATCATTGGGTACTTTATTGGTAAAAGAATTGATGAGGATCAAAATTTTAATCAGTGGATAAAAAAACTTTTCAAAGACAGTTAACCTGGAAGGAAGATATTGATTGAGCAGAAGAAAATCACGGGAATTTGCTTTTAAAGTTATATTCCAAGTTGATCAGGTTGATACTGATCCCCGGCAGGCTTTTAAATATTTAATAGATAATAAGGAACTAACGGAGCAGGATCGAGAATTCTCCTGGCATCTCATTGAAGGATGTCTTGATAATTTACCTGCAATAGATGAAAAGCTTTCCTATTTTTCCCGGGATTGGGCGATAAACAGAATGTCATCGGTAGACAGAAATATCATGCGTTTAGCCAGTTATGAAATCCTTTTTATGGATAACAAACAGTCGGTCATAGCTATTGATGAAGCCATCGAACTGGCCAAAAAGTATGGTGATGAAAACTCTGCCAGCTTTGTAAACGCCATTCTTGACAAAATTTTAGGAAATAAAGAATAATACGTAAATAGGATTGTGTTAATATCGATTTGATGGAAAGGTATGGTGACTGCCTTTCCTTATTTATAAGTAATATGAAAGGTCTAATGATGCAGGAATATTTTACAGTAAGTGAACTGAATGATTATATTAATTCATTGCTGACAGCTGATGTTGTCCTCTATGATTTCTGGCTTAAGGGTGAGATATCTGGTTTTAAAACTTACCAGCAATCAGGGCACATGTATTTTACCTTGAAAGATCGGGAGTCTGTAATCAGCAGTGTAATGTTTAAAAGTCGTGCTCAAAAATTAAGCTTTACTCCCAAAGATGGCGTTGAAGTTCTGGCCCGGGGCAGTATATCAGTTTTCTCCAAGCAAGGCAAATACCAATTTTATGTTCAGGAAATGCATATATTTGGCGTGGGTGATTTACACTGGCAGCTTGAACAATTAAAGAAAAAGCTGCAGGAAAAAGGTTTTTTTGCAGCAGATTCAAAAAAGGCCATCCCCGCAATAGTCAAAAGGCTGGGCATTGTTTCCTCACAGGATGGTGCAGCATTAAGAGACATATTAAAAGTTCTGAGGCACCGGGCAGGTAACCTGGAAATAGTTTTAGCCCATAGCTCAGTACAGGGGGCAGAGGCTCCGGCAGAAGTTGCAGAAGGGATTAGAGGATTAAATGAACTGGGAGACATCCAGGTAATTATTGTAGCCCGGGGCGGAGGTTCCTTTGAAGATCTTATGGCTTTTAACAGTGAAACAGTTGTGGAAGCGATCTATCATTCCAAAATTCCTGTTATAACAGGAATAGGGCATGAAGTTGATACAACACTAGCTGATCTGGCAGCTGATGTAAGGGCGGCTACACCTACACAGGCAGCTCAGATTGCTGTTCCGGACAATGCAAAAATCCTTGATGATGTTTTCAAATATCAGGAACGGCTTACAAAGGCCGTTAACAAAAAAATACTTAACCGCAGTGAAGAACTGGATAGAATAATGATGAGAAAAGTCTGGCAGCAGCCAGAGATTATTTTTAAGGAGAAACAATTGCTTCTCAATGATTCAGACAAGAGATTAAAGCTGATCATAAAAAACAGATACCAGGAAAAATCAGTGCAGTTTACTTATCTAATCACTAAACTCGATAGTTTAAGCCCCCTAAAGGTGATGCAAAGAGGCTATGCATTAATACAAAAAGATGATAAAATTTTGCGAAACACAGATCATGTACAAATCGGAGATATAGTTGCTATTCAGTTATGGCAGAACCGATTACTGGCTGAAATAGTCGGGAAGGAGAAAACTGATGATGGTAATTAAATTTGAAACTGCTTTACTTAAATTGGAAAAAATAGTGCAAGCTTTGGAAAACGAAGAACTTGAGCTGGAAGAATCCATCAAGCTATTTGAAGAAGGCATCAAATTATCCCTTTTCTGCCAGCAGGAATTGGAGCGTGCTGATGGAAAGATCCAGCAGCTTATGCAAAATCTGCAGGGGGATTTGGAATTAGTAGAGGTTGAGATTAATGAATAAAACAAAATACCTTCTGACAAATGAAGAAAAGGAAGTTTTTAACAGGTGGCTTAGTGCGCGCAAAGATAATGCAGAAGCCAATTTAAAAGCTTGTTTTAATAATCATTTTAAGAAAAAAGACAGTATTCATGAAGCTATGTGTTATGCCTTATATAATGGAGGAAAAAGATTAAGGCCTATTATGGTTTACGAAGGAGCAGCAATTGCAGGGGCAGAAATACAAAAGGTTGCTCCGGCTGCCTGTGCTTTGGAAATGATTCATTGCTATTCATTGGTCCATGATGATTTGCCGGCCATGGATGATGATGATTATCGTAGGGGCAAACCAACCTGTCATAAAGTTTTTGGCGAAGCAATGGCTATTTTAGCAGGAGATGCATTGTTAACAGGTGCTTTTGAACTTTTGGCATCAATTCCTTGTCAAAATGATCAGGATCAAATCAGACTATTAAGGGTAATAGCTGAATTATCTTCTGCAGCCGGGAGCTCAGGGATGATCGGCGGTCAGGTGATTGACCTTGAATCAGAAGGAAAGTCAATTGATTATCCAACTCTGGTAAACCTTCATGCTTTGAAAACCGGAAAATTGTTTATTGCAGCTTTAAGGACCGGTGCCATTTTAGGTGGCATAGATGATATGAAATTGCATAAACTTACCGAGTATGGGCTGCATTTTGGCCAGGCTTTCCAGATAACAGATGACATCCTGGATATTACCGGTGATGAGAAAGAAGTAGGCAAGCCATTAGGCAGTGATGAAAAAAATTCAAAGAATACTTATCCTAGTATATTTGGCCTGGAAAAATCTTTGCAGATGGCAAAGGAACAAATCAACAAATGTATCTTGAGCTTGAATGATTTTGGGAAAGAGGCTGATTTTCTGCGCTGGCTCGCCTATTATATTTTAAGCCGCAGCAGTTGATCAATAGTAAAATGTGCTACTATGAACATATAATTATGATATGATATAATATAAAATTGAAAAGCAATCTGGCAAAAGGTTGCAGTATTCTAGTCAGCCCTATCAATTTTGAAGACGGGCCTAAAAATCCGTTGAGGGCACATCGATGAAGATTCTGGTTTTGGCTTCCGACGCCCAGTTGGGGGTCATTGCTGGGAGTTAAGAATATGGGGGCAATCCGCAATGGCATGCGGGCATGACCCTCATGTTCGTGGAGGCTCACGGGGATAAAACCCCGTGAGAAAACCTGCATTTGGTTAAAGCTGGGTGCAGTGTAGCCTGCCTTGAGTGGCGGCGGCGAATAAGCTTTTGTGAGCAATAAAAACCCCGGCCAAGGTTTTTGTGGTTCGCTTTGAAACCGACGCTGCAAAAGAGGCTAGAAATTGATGTGGGTTGCAGAGGAAAACTCCTAGACTGTGTACTCTTTAGTACCGTTTAATGAGGATTAAAGTGCGTCCTTAGTGGTAATCCAGTACGGTGTTCGGTGACGAATGCCGGGCAGGCATAAAGGGAAACCGCCCTTTTGGCAACAATCGGGAGTTCTGCTGGGAAAACCTTCTGGACCTATGGCGCAGCGTTTACTCATTAGACAACCTTTTGCCAGTGTATGGTTTTTATGCCGGGAGGTTCCGAATTAATTGCACAGCTTGTTTAATAAGACTAATCTGATAGCTGGATTATTAGTTGGTTTTATTACTTTTTCAATTGCTTTGTTAATGAGCTTAGGCTCGGAAGCGTTGGTCAGAGCAGTAAATAATGTTTTTATAGCCATTATTTTACTGCTATTTGTTATTTTTTTAGGCATTTTTTTTGATGTTTTAGGAACTGCAGCCACCGCTGCTCAATTAGCACCTTTTAATGCCCGTGCCGCCAAAAAAATATTTGGCGCCAGCCAGTCAGTTAAGATAAAAAGCAATGCTCATATTGTGGCGAACTATTTTAACGATGTGATCGGGGATATTTCAGGTACATTAAGTGGTGCAATAGGCGCAGGTATTGTGGTAAGCTTAGTTAATCAGTTCAGTGTAATAGATACGGTATTGTTAAGCGGTGTGATGACCAGCTTAATTGCCTCACTTACTGTTGGAGGTAAAGCAATCGGCAAGAATTATGCTATCATCAATGCTAATAATATTATTATAAACTTAGGTGTAGTTTTAGCTTATTGGGAAAAATATACTCGGATTGAGTTGTTCAAAAACAAAGGACGAGCGTAATGAAAGAAATTTTAGATTTGATCAAAACTCCACAGGATATAAAAAAGCTGACAGTCAGTGAAATGAATGGCCTGGCAATTGAAATCAGGCAACTCTTAATAAACAGTGTGGCTGAATGCGGCGGGCATTTAGCCGCTAATCTTGGTGTCGTTGAATTGACCATAGCCTTGCATTATATTTTTGATTCGCCCCATGACAAAATTATTTGGGATGTGGGACATCAAAGCTATGTACATAAAATACTGACCGGACGCCGTGAACAGATGAAAACCCTGCGCCAGTTTGGCGGTTTAAGTGGTTTCCCTAAAGTTGAGGAATCAGAACATGATTCATTCAATACCGGGCATGCCAGTACTTCTATTTCAGCAGCATTAGGTATGGCTATTGCCAGAGATCTTAAGGGAGAAAAGTATTCCGTAGTTGCCTTCATCGGCGATGGGGCGCTGACGGGAGGGATAGCATTTGAAGCCCTTAATCACGCCGGCCAGGAAGAACGCGACCTGATTGTCCTGTTAAATGATAATGAGATGTCCATATCCAAAAATGTTGGCGCCATGTCAAGCTATTTAAACCGTTTAAGAACGGATCCTTCCTATTCACGCACCAAAGAAGAAATTGAAACGGTATTACATAAGATTCCTGCTATTGGTCCCAATATAGCCAAGGCAGCACTGCGGTTTAAAGATATGGTCAAGTATTTGATGGTGCCGGGCAAAATATTTGAGGAGCTTGGCTTTACCTATATCGGACCGGTTAATGGACACGATCTTTCGGAACTTAATAAGGTTTTAGGCAATGCTCGTAAAATGAAAGGTCCTATTTTGATCCATGCAATAACGCAAAAGGGGAAGGGTTATGAACCAGCGTTAAAGAACCCCAGTATTTTTCACGGTATTGGGCCTTTTGATGTTGAGACAGGTAATCCTTTTAAGAAATCCATCAAAACCTATACAGAAGTTTTTGGTGATTTTATGTTAAAAAGAGCCAAGGAAGATGACAAACTGGTAGGGATCACAGCAGCTATGGCAGATGGAACGGGATTAGCCCGGTTTGCCCGCAATTATCCCGAACGATTTTTTGATGTGGGAATATGTGAACAACATGCAGTAACCATGGCTGCCGGCATGGCACGGGCTGGTTTAAAACCAGTTGTAGCGATTTACTCTTCATTTCTGCAGCGTGCTTATGACCAGGTGATTCATGATGTAGCATTGCAGAACTTGCCGGTCATACTGGCTATTGACCGTTCAGGTTTGGTGGGTGAAGACGGGCCTACTCATCATGGTATATTTGACTTGGCTTATCTTAGAAATATTCCTAATTTTACCTTAATGGCTCCTGCTAATGAAAACGAATTGGCAGACATGTTGTTTACTGCCTGTCACCTTCAGGGACCGGTTGCTATTAGATATCCCCGGGGAATCGGCGATGGTGTACCTGTTAATGAGAACCCGCAGATTTTGCCAATCGGAAAGGCTGAAACACTTGTGGATGGTGGTGATCTAAGTATAATTGCCATTGGCAGAGGAGTTGTCTTTGGGAAGGCTGTTGCGGAGAAATTAGCCAGCCTGGGCATTCAAAGCAAGGTGGTTAATGCAAGATTCGTTAAACCCCTTGATCATGATTTAATTAAGAAATTGGCGATTGATAATCAGCGAATTGTAACTATAGAAGATGGTTGTCTGGCTGGTGGTTTTGGCAGTGCCATTATTGAACTGTTAAATGATAAGAATATAAAAGCTGATGTATTAAGAATTGGTCTGCCCGATGAATTTATAGATCATGGTAAAGCAGATTTGTTATTTGACTATTTAAATATGGACAGTGAATCAGTAAGCGAAAAAATAATTTCCCAATGGCCAT
>JAAZFJ010000024.1 GCA_012511795.1 Syntrophomonadaceae bacterium | reverse complement strand
TCCAAAATGATTTAACGACTTTAATAAAAAGATACGATACTGTAGTTAATAATGTGGCCGAAGGAATTATTGGCCTGGACCAAAATGGCTGCATTATTCATTTGAACGGCTCTGCGGAAAATTTACTATGCCTGAAGGAAGAAAAGGTAATAAATCAGCATATTTCATCTGTCTTCCCTGATATGGACATTAAATATGCTGATCACCCTGTTGAAACTGAGATTGCTTACTCTATCGGCAATAGAAGAAAGAAACTCCACTTTTGGGCCAATATTGTTCCAATTATAGGCGAAGATAAAGCCCTTTTAGGGGCCAGCATTTCGTTAAGGAAACTTAGTGATATGCAATCATTTGCCAGCCGTTTGATGGGCAATTTCAGCAAATATACTTTTGATGATATCAAAGGTGAAAGCAGTGCTTTAGAACAAATTAAATCTAAGCTGCGGAAGGTATCCAGAACCAATTCCACGATTCTTATTCGCGGTGAAAGCGGTACCGGAAAAGAGTTGTTTGCTCATGCAGTACATTCAGCCAGTTATCGCTCATCTAAGGCATTTGTAGCGATTAATTGCAGTGCAATTCCTGACTCTTTGCTGGAAAGTGAGCTTTTCGGATATGAAGAAGGAGCTTTTACCGGCGCTAAGAAAGGTGGGAAACCAGGTAAATTTGAGCTGGCTGATGGCGGAACTATATTTTTAGATGAAATCGGTGATATGCCTTTACATTTACAAAGCAAGCTGTTGCGCGTTCTTGAAACCCGAACAATAGAAAGAGTGGGCGGCCATGAACAGATCAGTGTGGATGTCAGAATTGTCGCCGCCACCAATCGTGACCTGGAAAAAATGGTAGAAGATCATGAGTTTCGTGAAGACCTCTACTACCGTTTAGGTGTTATACCTATCTATCTCCCTCCACTGCGGGAACGGAAAGAAGATATTGTTATTTTAATTGATTTTTTCCTGGAAAAATACGGCCAAATATTAAACCGTTCAACTCAGGTTTTGGATAATGAGTGTAAAAACGTGCTATTAAACTATTCCTGGCCTGGCAATATTCGTGAACTGCAAAATACGATTGAATATGCTATCAACATGTCTGATCCTGATCACCTTATAACCATCGAATCTCTTCCCAATCGGATTATTATGAATTCTATGAATGAATACAAATCAGCGGGGCAAAACCACAGTATATCAGCACTAAGCGATATACAGCATAACGAAAGCGGCAAATTAAAAGATATGGAAATCGAAGCAATTCTGCAGGCTTTAAAAATGTTTGGTTCCTCTACTGAGGGTAAAGAGATGGCGGCAAAATACCTGGGCATTAGTATCGCCACTTTATATCGCCGCCTTAAGGAATTAAAAAGATTACACATTAAAATCGATTAGAGCGCATCGCCGCATCTTCATCATCATGGGGCCCATCTTCCCGAAAAGATTTATTTGTAAAACACTAACTATGATGTTTAGGCACTAGCCATTTCCCTTATTATATTGATTGCCTGCAAAACACCTTTCCCAACGATCCAGGCTTTATCTGTAACTTGGGTGCAGACTTCCCTGTTTTGTTCCGGGTGAATGTCACCCAGCTTCATTCCCACTGGTACTGATAAACCATTTTTTAGTAAACCTCTTATCACTCCGCCAATAGCAGTCTTGACAGGTTGGCCTTCTACGTATCCTACTATTTGGTTTACTTCTACGTAATCGCCTATATCAAGAATGCTGGTGAACTTTCCTGCAGCTGGTGACCGTAAGACTCTTTCACTGGTATAGCCCAGAACGTTTCCTGGGATTCCTGAATTTGGTATCGCAAAACCAGACAGAATGACTCTGCCTAATTCAGGACCTCTCTGGGTTTCTATTACCGCGTGCACATCTATACCGGCATCATAACCTGGGCCAAGGGCTATCACAACTTCAGCATCATTCCTACTGATCCCTGTATTCCTCTTTGATAAAGTTGCGTCAATGTAAACCCTGGGGTTTAGTTCTTCGAGGGTTTGTCCTAAAGGATCGATTCTAACTGCTATCTCACCGTCTGCCATTACTGACAATCCGCTTTGCAAATCCCCGACTCTTCTGCCTGTTATTCCTTCAATAGTGATCTGCCCTTCATATATTGCTTCAGCAAAAGATACTTTACGTCTCACACAAGTTGGCTGTTCAATTTCAGTAAGCATAACTCTGTAACCAGCGCGATGTAAGGTACAAGCAACCCCGCTGGCTAAGTCTCCGGCTCCTTTGATAAGAACGTAATCTAGCTTCATATATTCATCCTCCATTAATTTCCAGTCTAATTTTATAGCCTATAGTTATTATTTTTCCTTTTCAAAATCTTTAAAAATATTTACAATATCCTGTTTTGTATCTAAATCAATGGTAATACCTGGGTCATCAACATCTAAAAACAATACCTGATCCGAAAAATTATTTATCACTTCTCTAGCTCCGTTATCACCTTTTATAGTTAATATATACTGGAACATTTCACGGCTAAAAAGCACCGGATGTCCGTTGCGGCCCTTATAGCGCGGAACTATTATGGCACTGTTATTTTTCTTATACTCTTCAATTAAAAAACTAATGGTGTCATTTTTTATGAATGGCATATCTCCCAGTATAACCAACACTGCTTCAATATCACTTTGCTCCGCAGCCCACTTTATACCGCATTTGATGGAAGAACTCATACCTGATTCATAATCAGGATTGTAAATAAAGTTTACAGGATAATACTCCAGGGCTTTCATTATTTCATTACTGCAATTCCCAAGAACTATGGTTATATTCGATATTGGGGACTCCATAAGCACGGCGATGGTTTTTTCTATGATGACCGACCCGTTTACCTTTATCAGCATTTTGTTAGTCCCCATTCTGCTTGATAAACCGGCAGCCAGTACTAATCCTTCTATTCTAATCATGTTTATCTCCAGTCCCGAGGGATACTGATTATTAAATATGCAAGAAATATACCATTTTTTAAACAAGTCATAGGGAATAACACCAGCTTTATTTCTCAGTGTGATTATCAGCCTATCATATTTATTATTAATCTGATAATTTTTATCACTGTGATAAGGTTTTGCCCTGTAAGCAACTGTCTTGCTATTCTCATATTGTCAGCTATACTAATATTAGTTGGTTAACATTAAAGGAGGATCTGGTTATGACGCTTCGTGAAGCTGTTTTAAAGGCATTAAAAGAGAAAAATGGAGACTGGATTTCGGGAGAAACTCTGAGTAATCATCTTAATGTAAGCAGAACAACCATCTGGAAACAGGTGAAAACATTATTGGATGCCGGTTATGTAATAGATTCTTCACCCAAAAAGGGATATAGGATCACTACCCCTGCAGATTTATTATCACCTAATGAAGTTCTTCCCGGACTTCAAACCAAATTGTTCGGGCAAAACAATTTTATATATTATCAGGAAACTGATTCTACCAACAAGCGTGCCCGTGCTTTGGCAGCCGAAGGATATCCTGAAGGAACCATTGTAGTCGCAGAAAAACAAATCGAAGGCAAAGGCAGAAGAGGCAGAAGCTGGTATTCTCCTATCAGACAGGGGATTTACCTTTCATTGATTATACGTCCGATCATACCTTTAAAACAAATATCAAGAGTCTCTCTTCTAGCTGCGGTGGCAGTGTCAGAAGCTCTGGAAGAGGAACTGAACCTTACGCCGCAAATAAAATGGCCCAATGATATACTTATAAACAACAGGAAAATAGCTGGAATCCTATCCGAAGCAGTTACTGACACGGATAGCATAGAATATATAGTAATCGGCATTGGTTTAAATATCAACAATCCCCCTGAGGAATTTCCCGATGACTTTCGCACCCCGCCAACTTCTGCCCTGGGAGAAACACAGACCCCTGGTTCCAGAATCAATCTACTGCGAAGGCTGCTGTTATCCTTTGAAAACCATTATGCCTTGTTACAAAGGGGAGATTTTACACACACTCTGGAAAAGGCCAAGAGCTTATCATTGGTTATTGGAAAAGAAGTGCGTTTAGATGAGAAGAACATAATCATCTCAGGCCTGGCATTTGACATTGACGACAACGGATTTTTGTTAGTAAAAGACCAAAGCGGAACCATTCATACGGTTATGTCTGGAGAAATAAGCGTGTTACCACGGCCTCCTATAAAATAATTATTGTTAACTTTATTTTAATTATTTGATTGACAATGTTTGAGGGTACCTCCATAATTTAATTGTACATATCATCATAATTATCATCATGGAGGTAACTTTTATGTCAGGAAATAATACAGATACGCTGCGGCGTATGGTATATGCAGCATTATTCGGAGCCCTTACAGCTATGGGCGCTTTTATGGTTATTCCTATGCAACCAGTGCCTATTACCCTGCAAACTCTTTTCACTGGTTTGGCCGGTATACTGCTGGGGAGTTCTGCCGGAGCTCTTAGTCAAGTTGTATATGTCCTGCTGGGCATCATTGGTTTGCCGGTTTTTGCCGGCGGCAAAGCCGGTTTCGGAGTTTTACTTGGCCCTACAGGAGGTTATCTGATTGGTTTTATCATGGGTGCCTATGTAATAGGCAAGATGTCGGAATTTCGTCCTAATTCAGCCTATCTATGGCTGCCAATTACCCTTGTGGCTGGTAACTTGGTTATGTACACTGTTGGTACGATTCAACTTATGATGGCAACTCACCTTTCCTTGAATAAAGCATTGCTCATAGGGGTCTTTCCTTTTTTACCCGGTGACATATTTAAACTGTTGGCTGCTATTTGGATTGCTTTTAAACTTCGAAAATATTTTCCTTTAGGAGGCAAAATCCTTTCATGATATGTATTCAGAATCTTAGCTTTAGTTATCCGGACCAGGAACCGGTTCTAAAAAATATTGATTTAAATATTGCCGAGGGAGATTATATTGCTGTTATTGGTCCCAATGGTTCAGGCAAGACTACTTTGATTAAACATCTTAATGCTCTGCTGCTCCCTTCCGCAGGTGAAGTATTGGTTGATGGCCTAAGCACCAGCAACCCGAAAAATTTGCCGGAAATTCGCCGCCGGGTGGGGATGATCTTTCAAAACCCCGACAATCAGATCGTAGGTATGAGCGTGGAAGAAGACGTAGCCTTCGGACCTGGCAATCTTGGCTTGCCTCCAAAAGAGGTCCGCAAACGAGTTGATGAAGCCTTGGAAAAGGTAGGTCTGACTAATTACAAATCACGTCCTCCTTATACTCTTTCCGGTGGGCAAAAGCAATTGCTGGCCATAGCAGGCGTGTTGGCAATGGACTCCAGGTATATAGTTCTTGATGAACCTACTGCTTCACTGGACCCCCAGAGTAATTATAAAGTGCTAAACTTGCTTAAAAAGCTTAACTATGAAGGGATCGGCATCATTCATGTTACTCACAATATGGATGACCTTATAATTGCCAATCGTCTGCTGGTCATGGATCAAGGGAAATTAATCACCGATGGTCCTGCGGCAGACATACTTAGTCAGGTAGAAAGTCTTAAAGCAATAGGGCTTACGCCGCCTAAAGTCACTGAGCTGATGTACTGCTTGAACCAAAGGGGAGCAGCAGTTGCTACTAACATTTGTACTGTGGAAGAAGCCGTGGAAGAAATAAACTCTTTGCTGATTAAATTACAAAACCCAGTCGATCATAACCGGAGGGAAACAGAGCATGTATAATCCTGGTTACTATCTTGACAGACAATCACCTGTCCATAAACTGGACCCGCGAACTAAAATAATTACAGTGATAGCTTTAAGCATATCGATTATGCAGCTGGATCATACCGGTTTGCTGATCATCGCTCTCCTTTTACTGACCTGCTCGCAGGCAGCACATATTCCTGTGGTATCCTGGTTAAAAACTTTACAGCCCATACTGCCTTTCTTTCTCTTTCTTTTTTTGATTTATATTTTTACAACACCGGGAGATCCGTTGATTACTATTGGACCAATAAATATCAGTGACCAGGGTATATATATGGGATTTACTCAGGTATTCAGATTTATTTTGTTAATTTTAACAGCCTCCATCTTAACAATGAGCACCAGTTCTGCTGAAATCACAATGGGTTTAGAGCGCTTGCTGCATCCTGTTAAAATAATTGGTTTATCTTCTCAGGATATAGCAATGATGGTATCACTGGCACTTAGGTTTGTTCCTACACTGATTGAAGAAATGAACCACATAAAAGAGGCACAATTATCACGTAATTGCAACTTCAATACCCGTGGGATAAGAGGTAAAATAAGGAATGTGACTTATCTTTCGCTTCCCCTGGCTGTTAACCTTTTCCGCCGCTGCGATGAATTAGTGAATGCCATGGAGGCAAGAGGATATAATAAAGGCCCACGGACTTATATGCGCGATTTGGCTTTTGCTCCTATAGACTTCTGTATTATATCAATTTTCGTTGCGGGAACTGGCTTATGCTTAATTCTGTAATACATGTAGAGGGTGGATGATTATGTTAGATGAACTGGTCTCATCTTTTTATGCTCATAAGGATACTTCTAAAGCTATTCCAATGGCAAGCTACATGAAAAACAGCTTTCCTTTCCTGGGTATATCCAAACCTGGCAGAGTACAATTGGAAAAGGAATTTATACAAGCAGCAAAAAAGCAGCAGCAGATAAATTGGGAAACAGTATTTTTTCTATGGGATTTGCCTGAGCGGGAATTTCAATACGCTGCAATTGATTACTTGTTGGCTTTGCAGAAAAAACTTGCTTTTAATGATATACATACAGTTGAAACCTTAATTACTTCAAAGTCCTGGTGGGATACTGTGGATACATTAGCATCAAACATTGTTGGACAACTATGTATATCGAAACCTGAATTGGTTAATAGCCATATATTGACCTGGGCAGAAAGCAATAATATATGGCTGGCGAGAACCGCTATTTTGTATCAATTAAAATATAAAAGTGCAACCAATACGGAAATTTTGCAAAGGATTATAAGCAAAAACCTGGGCAGTAAGGAGTTTTTTATCAACAAAGCAATTGGCTGGATGCTTAGGGAATACTCCAAGACAAATCAAGCATGGGTCAAGAATTTTCTGGACACCCATAGTCTTTCTTCACTCAGTCTTCGGGAGGCCAGCAAATATTTATAATAAACAGTACAAACATTTATTTTTAGGGTACCGTCTGCAAATAAAAAAAGGCTATTCATTATTCTGATAGCCTTTATACGCCGCTGGTATCTTAATAGAACTGTTTATTATCTTTGGTTAGCTTTTCGCACCATATCATTTTCAATAACTGCAACTCTTCGGAATAATTTGTTTTTGTTTCATCATTTTCATACTCTATTTGTTCGAGAACAACTGTTTTAAACCCTGCTTCTCCAAATTTCTGCCAATCCTTTTGCAGTTCTTTATTTGGGTGACCACCGGACCTTAATTGAAAACTGACACTATTCATCTTCCCTTTTAGATTTTGAGTGGTTTCTAAAAAACACTTATTATTATGAGTATTAATAACTGCAAAAATACCCATTTCCGGTTTCATCTGCTTAAATTGTGCTTGCAGTTCTTTTTTTCTCTCACTGGACATTTTCATTTATTTAAACTCTCCTTCGATATGCTAATATCCCATTTCTTTTAAAATTGAAGCCAATAATCTTAATCTTTCGCTGATGAGTTCATCATCTTTGCCTATACAGTCTCTAAAGAGTTTAATATCCTCATCAAGCAACGGATTTTCAGTACATATCTCTACTGTCATAGCATCTCCTTGTAACCCTATTCTGTCAATGGAAGTATTCTGAGGATCATATAGTTTTTCGAACCGATAGGCTTCCATTAAATACTGTTTTGTTCTGCAAATCAGCAAGGCTAAATCAAGTACTCTATGAAGGGGTAATTCCTCTGACTGACGAGACCACTTTTCACCTGTATATCTCCAGACCTTAGCAGATACATCAATTTTTCCCCGGTCATTCCATTGAGCCAGACCAAGGGACAATCCCTTGGTATCTGAATGATATGCCTGTCTGCCATCAACCTTTTCATAATTTTCTACCACGATAACTGGCTTATGTTTTAAAGTCACTGGTATTTTCATTTTTTAGTTCACCCTATTCTATTTAGTTATCTACTAATTTAGTAATTTACTAGTTGATTGTATAATATTTTATTAGTTAAGTAAACTGTAAAATATTTTGTATTTATAATTGGTCAAAAAAAAATGGAATATATCCATAAGTAAAAACAGTAAATAAATTGAAAACTCAAAAATTAATATTTTTTTAAGTTACCGGGTTATGTCAGCACCTAGTGCCCTGAGCTTATCTGTCACTTTTTCGTAGCCCCGGTCGATATGTTCGCTGTCAGTAATGATAGTTTGCCCCCGGGCCATGAGTGCAGCAATAAATAAAGCGGCGCCTGCCCGTAAATCTGTTGCTTTAACATTGGCTCCATCTAAACTTCTAACTCCTTTAATAATTGCTGTACGTCCTTCTATTTTAATATTGGCCCCCATTCTTAGAAGTTCCTGAACATGCATAAAACGGTTTTCAAATACTGACTCTGTTATGATGGAACTTCCTTCTGCACAACTAAGATAAGCCATGAACTGTGCCTGCATATCAGTAGGAAAACCAGGGTATGGAAGGGTTTTTATATAAACCGGTTTAATTATATCAGAACCTTTTACCCGTATTTGTTTATCTGATTCTGATACCTCTGCACCGCTTTCTATCAGTTTAGCAGTAACGGATTTAACATGCTCGGGTATGACATTGTATAGCAGTATATTCCCCCGGCTTGCCGCTGCAGCAACCATATAAGTTCCTGCTTCAATACGGTCTGGTATAGGATAATACTCGGTTTCTTTAAGTTTCTTTACGCCTTCTATTTTAATAACATTGGTACCTGCGCCTTTAATTTTTCCACCCATGCTGTTTATAAAATTGGTTAAATCAATAATTTCAGGTTCTAACGCTGCATTTTCAATATATGTGGTCCCCTCGGCCAGGGATGCTGCCATGATAAGGTTTTCTGTAGCGCCTACACTGGGAAAATCTAAATAAATATGATTCCCTCTTAATTTTCCTTTGGCAATTATATCTCCTCCAGCCTGGATTATTTGCGCGCCAAGAATGGCAAATCCTTTAAGGTGCAGATCAATTGGTCTGGTTCCAATGGCACAACCTCCAGGCAAAGATATGCGAACACTTCCTTTTCTGGCCAGTAGCGGACCCATTACCAAAAATGAGGCTCTGATCTGTCTGACTAATTCAAAGGGAGGTTCTATTTGATTATAACTTCCATTAAATTCTATTGATTTATCAAAATAATTTACCTTGATTCCTAATTCCTTTATCAACTGTATGATAATTTCTACATCATCAATGTCAGGTATCTTATGAATTATTTTTTTCTCTTCACTTAGAAGAGATGCTGCTAATATCGGCAAAATAGCATTTTTTGAAGTGCTTATTTCTACTTCTCCTTTTAAAGGGACAGGTCCCATAATCTTCATCAATCAAAAACCTCCTTCCTTTATTAATAATCTCCTAATATCAATGGTGAGCCTATATATATATAGGTTTTTCCTTCATTGACATTATTCCTTACTGCAATCTGAACGTTATATTTGTTATTATTCAATGATTCTTGCTGCTTCACGGTCTTGGATATAATTGGACTAAAGCCTGCCATGCTTAAGGTGTTTTCATCTTGATAGATTTCAATATCTTCCGTTTTTAGTTTTTGATTAATCACCTTTAATAGTTCTTTTTGACTTTTTCCATCTACCAGGCAATCCAAAGAAGCAGTATAAAGATAATAATATTTCCACTCGATCCCAAGCATTCGATTAAAAATGTTCTCATAATTATGTAAAGATACTTTCTTGTTAGTGGTAAGAAGACTTATTACCATATAGGTTTCATTTTTGGCCATATCAGATTCAAAAACAAAGTATCCCTTAATCTGATCATTTGCCGCTTCATAATTAATTGAGACGGTATCGCCGCTGGTAAAAACCAATAAATTATTTTTATCAAATGGCAGGGATAAATTGCTTACGATATCAAATAAATATTTTTCAAGGTCAGCATTTGAGGATGATGTTCTTATTGTGGCCCAACAATCCAAACGTGATTCCAGTGAATTTGCACCGATAGATGCAAAAGATAGGTAATATGGTGACTTGTTATCAATTTGTTTAGCAACCGTATAATTAATACCATAATCACAAATTATTATAAGGGCACCAAAAAGAATTAAATAGATGAATAATTTTTTTAACATAAACAAATCCTCCCCGGACTAATATGTCAAAATTCTTGCCTATCTTGGTGGTGTTTATTCGCCTATATTTTTTTTGGTATTATATTTTTGCACAAAAATAGGAGTTATAAAAACTCCTTTTTTTGTTATCTTTATTTGAATAATTTTACTCTTTGTTTTTTTCAAATTCAGCTTCTCGTGTTCCTTTATCACCTCCCAATGCTTCTATTCTAGCCTGTTGCAGCTCCAGTTCTTTAATATATGCTTCCTTTCGCTGTTTGAGAACTAAAGCTTTTTTTTCAAATTTAACGGATTGTTTCCATATGATAATTCCAAAAACTATGGTTACTATAAAAACGATGGCAATCAAAATCATAAATCCGATTCTCATATTCTCACCCCTGATTGATATATGGAGGTATTACTAGCTTAAAAATTTTGTGCTTATTCTTCTGCCTGCTTATCTTTCTCTTTTAATCTGGCTTCTCTTTTTTTTAATCTCGCTTCCCTTTTTTGTCTTTTCCTTTCCAGGGCATTTTGCTGGAGTTTATGAGTAGTTTGCCACAACAATAAGTAAATCAAGCCCTTGATCAGGTAATAAGCCAAGCCGACTATTATTAAAGTTTTTAGTAATGGATTTTCCATAACTAATACTTAACACCCCCACATTTACCTCAACTGCTTATTATACTCCAAAGCCGGAAGGCTGTACTCCTTCCGGCTTTGTTAAATCTAGTCTACTTTTTCGCCAGCAGCCTTTAAACGGGCTAACGATCTTTGGAGTGACATTTTAGCTCGAGAATAATTTATATTGTCATCGCGCTGTGATAGCCTTCTTTCGGCTCTTTCTTTGGAAGCCTTGGCTCGAAGAATGTCAATATTTTGCCCATGTTCAGCAGTTTCTGCCAGAACCCTGGCAACATTATCAACAACTTCGACAAAACCGCCACTTATAGCAATTCTATACTCATCTCCTACAGGATCTTTATACCGTAAAACGCCAATCTTTAATGCTGCTACCAGTGGTGCGTGGTTTCTTAAAACGCCAAATTCACCTTCGGTTGCGGGAGCAACCATAAACTGAACTTCTTCCTTATAAAGGATTTCTTCAGGGGTCACTATCTCGAGCATGAAGGTGTTGTCTGCCATTAGCTACGCCTCCAGTCTCTTGGCTCTAGCGACAACAGTATCAATATTACCAACCATAAAGAATGCTGCTTCTGGTAATTGATCGTGTCTTCCTTCCAAAACTTGATAGAATGATTCAACTGTTTCAGCTACCGGAACATAGATCCCTGGATTATTAGTGAACTGTTCAGCAACATGGAAGGGTTGAGACAAGAATCTTTGTATTTTTCTGGCCCGGGATACAATCAGTTTATCATCGTCACTCAATTCATCCATACCCAGAATAGCTATGATATCCTGCAGTTCCTTGTATCTTTGCAGTATCTGCTGAACTCCACGGGTTGTAGCATAATGCCTGGCTCCCACGATCATTGGGTCTAGGATACGGGAAGTGGAGTCAAGCGGGTCAACTGCCGGGTATATACCTAACTCAGCTATGGAGCGGGCTAATACCGTTGTAGCATCAAGATGCGCAAAAGTAGTAGCCGGTGCCGGGTCAGTCAGGTCGTCAGCGGGAACATATACAGCCTGGGCTGAAGTGATTGACCCTTTACGGGTAGTTGTTATTCTTTCCTGCAGCAGACCCATGTCAGTTGCCAGAGTAGGCTGATAACCAACGGCAGAAGGCATACGTCCCAGCAGTGCTGATACTTCGTTACCTGCCTGGGCAAAGCGGAATATATTATCGATAAAGATAAGTACGTCCTGTCCGCCCACATCACGGAAGTATTCTGCTACAGTCAGGCCAGTCAGTCCAACTCTAAGGCGAGCTCCCGGTGGTTCATTCATCTGGCCGTATATCAGTGCACATTTATCGATAACACCAGATTCAACCATTTCACCCCAGAGGTCATTTCCTTCACGGGTTCTTTCACCAACACCGGTGAAAACTGAATATCCACCATGTTCATAGGCAATATTTCTAATCAGTTCCATTATGATAACTGTTTTACCTACACCCGCCCCACCAAACAATCCAATTTTACCACCTTTGGCATATGGACAGATAAGGTCGGCCACTTTAATTCCGGTTTCCAGCATTTCTGTAGCTGGCATTTGGTCAACCAAGGCTGGAGGATCACGATGAATTTCCCAATAATCAGATGCTTCAACTGGACCGGCTTCGTCAACCGGCTCACCCAGCACATTTAAAATTCTTCCCAGGCAATTATCGCCCACCGGTACTTTTATAGAAGCGCCGGTATTTGTAGCTTTCATACCTCTTTTAAGACCATCAGTCGGATTTAGGGCAACACATCTTACCGTGTCATTACCCAGATGCTGCATTGCTTCCAAAACAACTTGCAGATTTCCGCCAGCATCTTTTCCATCCTGGTCTTCTGATTTAATTGTTATAGCATTCATAAGGTCTGGTAACTCACCTGGCCTAAAGCGTATATCAACAACTGCGCCTATAACCTGAGTTACTTCTCCATATGTTACATTCGCCATCCCTTACTTTCCTCCTTTATTGAGAGCTTCGGCGCCACCGACAATGTCCAGAATTTCATCCGTAATAGCCGCCTGTCTTACTTTATTCATTACCAATGTCAGATTATCAATTATTTCTCCTGCGTTTTGAGTGGCGTTACCCATGGCTGTCATTGTTGCACCATGTTCACTGGCTTTTCCTTCCAACATGGCATGATAGATAACACTCGCCACATATTTGGGCAAAAGAGTCAGTAATATTTCTTCCGCACTGGGTTCATAAAGATAATCTACATAATGTTCTTCCGTTTCTTCTTCAGTAGGCGTCTCAAGTGGCAATATCTTTGTTATAGTAGGGACCTGCCTTAAAGCATTTATAAATTTTGCATAAATAAGATATACTTCGTCAAGCTCTTCGTTTTCATAGGCATTGATAACATAGTCAGCTATTTCTTTTGCATCTGCATAATTAACTTTATCACCAAGATTAACAAATTCTGCGTCTACGCCCCCGCGTTTACGGAAAAAATCTCGCCCTTTTCTGCCTACGGCAATGATTCCGCTTTCCAGATCGCGCCCATCTTCGGCAATAGCTGTAGTTACCAGACGTAATATATTAGTATTGTAAGCACCACAGAGACCACGGTCTGATGTTATAACTATATAGCCGATTTTGAGTATATCTTCTCTTTTTTCCAGAAGGGGGTGGGTTACATCATAAGCTACTCCTGCCAACCTGGCCAAAGTACCTGTCAGTGTCTCGGTGTAAGGCCTGGAAGACTCAGCCCTAGCCTGTGCACGGCGCAGCTTTGCCGCTGCTACCATTTTCATAGCTTTGGTAATTTGCTGAGTATTCTTAACACTTCTTATCCTGCGTTTGTATTCTCTAACACCTGCACCTGCCAATTATTTCACCACCTAAACTGCAAAGGTTGACTTAAATTCAACAATTGCCTTCTTAAGGTTTTCCTCAGTATTCTCGTCAATCTTCCCGTTTTGTTTAATTGCGGTTAAAATTTCGGCATTAGCGCTTTTGATAAATTTCAGGAAATCATCCTCAAACTCGCTGACCTTGTCGGTAGGCAGATCATCCAAGTAGCCATTTACTCCGCAGTATATGGAAACAACCTGATCTTCCATGGTCATCGGCACATA
>JAAZFJ010000262.1 GCA_012511795.1 Syntrophomonadaceae bacterium | reverse complement strand
TGCCTCAGTTTAGTTGCCAGTACCATGTAATTATGGCAAGAAATCTGAAAAGTAAGGGGGGAAGTACTATGGTTAAAATATTTAAAACCATTGTCATATTCCTTAGCTTGGGTTTGGCTATACCCTTCCGTGTAGCCCATATTTCAGCTATTATCCATGCAATAGATGAGCTTATTACCGCAATCGCCATGATACTTAATGTAACCAATTGCCCAATAGGATCAATGCTGGTATCTTGTAAATGAGATATTATTACATAATAACCATAGTATAAAATACCCGCTAGCCACATCACGAATGCCGGTAAGTATGGGTTTATGGGATTTTTGTCATAGGATTTGGTTATAAGAAGTGTGGGAATTATTCCAGCCGCTAAGAAAGCGACAATTATTATTAACAATATCACGATTGGCCCTCCCGATTTTCATAATAAGAGCAATTACACTACTACCTGTATGATTTAACTATTTCTCCACCATGTTAAATATTTCCTATCATTTTTCTTATAAACTACATTATTTACAAATTTCTTGTCATAAAAGCGGGTAGCAGTAGTGAGTCTGTGCTACAATTTCAGATAGTTTGGTAAGATACAATAAGGAATAATCATGCCAAACAATTGAAATAAGGTGGAAGGCAAATATCAACGCAGGAAGGGAGGGATTTCAGTTTGAAGGTCACAGAGGTGTTTTTCGGAAGCAGGGCCTGGATAGGGCTGCTAATTCTGTCGCTGCTTGCATTTATGTTCGTAGCGATGCTTACGGGTAGTGTGCCGCTCAAACAGCAGGTGCGCCCGGGCGATCCGCTTAACGCTTTTCTGTCCCATATGAATGACCGTGTTCCTGCCCTGATGCAGCAATACCAGATTCCGGGCTGCAGCATCGCTCTGGTACAAAATAATGAAATAGTTTGGCTTCAAGCATACGGATACGCTGACCTGGAAAGCGGCAGAATTTTGACTTCGAATACTCCAATGCGGGTTCAGTCCATATCAAAATCAGTAAGCGCATGGGGGGTTATGAAGCTGGTGGAGCGAGGTATGATTGAATTGACTGCCCCCGTATCACAATACATGAAAAGCTGGAGCCTTCCTGAGATGGAATATCCGGCGGAAGCACTCACGGTTGGCCGCCTCTTAAGCCATACCGCGGGCTTGCCCCTGGGAGATGTGTTTACCATTTATTCTCCTGGGGAGAAAATGCCTTCGCTCCAAGAAAAGCTCACGCAGGAAGTTGTTCCAATGATGGAACCTGGTATCACATTCTCTTATTCCAACACCGGCTACAATCTACTGGAGCTTCTCATTGAGGAGGTTAGCGGACAAGATTTTTCGGAATATATGCGAACGGAGGTTTTTCTATCCCTGGGTATGAAAGGGTCCTCATTCAACTGGGATAGTACTATGATGCCTGCTCCCCCTACGGGATACGATCTGAATGGTAACCCTGTGCCTGTATACGTCTATCCGGAAAAGGCCTCCGGTGGCCTGTTTGCTACGGCTGAAGATATGGCTATGTTTGCAATGGCAGGCATGGGCGCTGTTGTTATCTGTGATTCTTTCTTTTCTCAAATCATTACCACGATAAAGGTCATTATTGTACAACGCAGACCATTATCAATTTGAAAACCTATGGAGTAGCAGCCACTAATACTTTAAACCAATACAGAATATTATTATCCCCATTACCCCAGTCCACTGACAATATAAAGATGTATTCACCGGTTTCTTCAGGCAGAAGCATGGTATTCTGATTAATGGGGTACGGGGAAAAAGTGTTATCCGGGTTCATTATTTGCATTTCAAATACCGGTTTATTTAAGCCGGGAACTTCAGCGACTACAAATATTAATTCTGAACCAGGTTCTACCGGGTTGGAAATCATTTTATCAACATGTCCTTCATTCATACCAAACATAGTATTACC
>JAAZFJ010000261.1 GCA_012511795.1 Syntrophomonadaceae bacterium | reverse complement strand
TAATGTCCGAGGCAGCAGCTATGGTACCGGAACCAACTCCTGAACAAGCTGAAGAAGAAGCACTTCAGGACACAATAGACCAATAACCGGTGAGCAGTAAGCTCTAATCCTGAACCCAAATAAGAATACCCCTTGTTGTAAATGATAATAATTACGATAAGGGGTATTTTTTGCATTCATTAATTAAATAAACAACATGACACAGTAATGAGTCAAATTATTATTAAGGAAATTTCCGCCAAAAAATAATTTCTCCTATATATCTCCTGTATATATTAAAAAAACAACGAAGCTATCGGCATTTTAACAGATGCAGCCACCTGTTGTTGAAAAAACATTTCTATTTACCAACGATCTGGTATGGAATTTGCATGATATATTAGCAAAGGCAAAAATCAATCTGGATTATGAATGATATAAAAAATAACAGCTGCCAAACGCAGTAATTTTAATAATATTAAATGATTCAATAATATATACAGGAGGGAGACTCAGACAATGAATTGGCAGGAGTATTATCAGAGTCGAATAACTACAGCTGAACAAGCAGTCAAAGCGGTAAAATCAGGGGACCGGGTAGTTTTAGGGCATGCCTGTGGTGAACCTCAGTTAATAGTAGATGCTTTAGTGGCACGGGCAGAAGAACTTACAGGGGTAGAAATAGCTCACGAAGTACCTATGGGTAAAGGACTATATTGTCTGCCGCAGTACGAAAAAAGTTTTCGCCATAATGCCTTGTTTGCCGGCAAACCCAGCAGACAAGCCATAAAAGAGGGAAGGGCTGATTACACTTCCATCTACCTTCACGAGTTGCCCGCTTTATTTAGAAGCGGTGTATTCCCCATTGATGTTGCCCTGGTGACTGTTTCACCGCCTGATGAAAACGGATATGTAAGCCTGGGAATATCGGTGGATTATACCCTGCAGGCTATCAGGAGCGCCAAAACAGTTATCGCAGAAGTCAATCCCAATATGCCCCGCACCGGACCGGTCTCCCTGGTGAAGGTGGAAGAAATCGACTATTTTGTGGAAGTGGATGTTCCCCTTATTGAACTGCAGCCTCCGGTTATCGGAGAGGTGGAAAAAATCATCGGACAGAACATAGCCGAGCTCATTAAAGATGGAGACTGCCTGCAATTGGGAATAGGTGCTGTTCCCGATGCAATATTGCACTTTTTAAAGGATAAAAAAGACTTAGGCATCCATTCAGAAATGATTTCTGACGGAGTAATGAACCTGGTTAAAAGCGGTGTAGTCAATTGTTCGCGCAAAACCTACTATCCGGGTAAAATTGTGATCGCCTTTGCCATGGGGACCGCTGATTTTTATAAATGGCTGGACAATAATCCAATGATTGAAGGATTACCGGTAGATGTAACCAATATTCCGTATAATATAGCTAAAAATGATAATATGGTCGCTATTAATTCAGCTTTATCTGTTGACTTGTTAGGCCAAGTGGCTGCTGATACTTTGGCGGGCATCCAGTTCAGCGGAGTAGGCGGACAAGTAGATTTCGTGCGCGGGACTGCTGATTCAAAAGGCGGACGCGCCATCATAGCTCTGCCGTCAACTGCTGCCAAAGGGACTGTTTCCAGAATCGTTTCAACTTTGGCCCAGGGACAGGCAGTAACTACCGGCCGCTACGATGTTGATTATGTAGTAACTGAATACGGTGTTGCACATTTGAAATGGAAAACCAACCGTGAACGCGCCAATGCCCTGATCAATATTGCCGCACCTGAATTCAGAGACCAATTGCGGGCTGAGTATAATCAAATTTATGGCGTTTTATAAAATTAGAAAAGACGAGAAAACAACTCCTTTATTTCGCTAAATTTATTCCTTTCCCCTCCTCTATTATATAGATCAGACCTTGAAAAAGGTCTGATCTTATCTTTAATTGCTAAAATTGGTATTTTGAACTATATACAAAAACGAACTTTTGATTTAGAATTGAGTCAGATATAATAAAAACGTTTCTAAAATTAGTCAACATTTCAACAGAATTTGGTGATCAAACATGAAAATATCTGCCGCATTTTTTCAAAAAATATGTAATATCCTACCCAACGCCTTTATTCTTACTGATATTGATCAGAGAATAAGCCTTTTCAATGATGCAGCCCGCAAACTTTTTAAGCTGACCAATGATGCTCAGGGAAAACTTTTAAGTGAGTTCATTTCCGACCAGTCTTTATTAAGGTTTTTCAAATCAAATAAAAAAACCAATACCAAAAATATCAGCCTGAAAAACAGGGATTTTTGCTGTCATTTATTAGCCGTAAAGGACGATGATTTCATTGGTAAAGCTATTTTGTTCATTGAAAAAACGGAAACCGATTCACTTAAAGATGAATTAGTTGAAATACGGGCACTCAGAGAAGAATTGGACAAAGTGATTCAGAGCTCTTATGATTATATTTTTGTTACCGATGCTAAAGGCAATGTAAAGCAGATAAATAATGCCTATTCCCGTATTACCGGTTTTAAACGGGAGGAGATCGAAGGCCATAACATCTATGATCTTTTTAAGAAAGGCTACTTTGACCGGGCTGCCACTATTGATGTTATTGAGACCAGAAAAACTCAGACCTTCACCCAAACACTCAAAACCGGCAAGACCGTCCTGGTTACCGGCAATCCTATCTTTTCCGAAAAAGGCCAGTTTATAGGAGTTGTAACCAATGGCCGTGACATCACTGAATTAAACCGTTTGAAACAGGAAGTAAAACTGGCGGAAGGGCTGAGCCAGCACTATCAGAAGGAATTGATGAAGTTTCAGATGGACACCACCGGTGATTATATCGTGGCATCCCAGCAGATGGCTGACATAGCTGATTTAATACGCAGGATTGCAAGAGTTGATTCCACCGTTCTGATCAATGGTGATTCTGGTGTGGGCAAAGAAATCGTAGCTCGGGAAATTCACCGTAACAGTATGCGCAGTGACCGTCCTTATATTTGTGTCAACTGTGCTGCCATACCTGATAATCTTTTGGAATCAGAGCTGTTTGGCTACGAAGCAGGTTCTTTCACCGGTGCCAACAAGAATGGCAAAATGGGTATATTCCAACTGGCGGACAGTGGTACCCTTTTCCTTGATGAAATAGGGGAACTGCCCTTTTACCTGCAAGCAAAATTGCTGAGAGTCATCCAGGAAAATGAGATCACCCGTATAGGCGGAACAGCGCCGATCCCTATTGACGTTCGTCTTATAACCGCTACCAACCGCGACTTGTGGAAGATGGTCAACGAAAGGCAATTCAGGGAAGATCTTTATTACCGGCTGAACGTAGTTCAGGTTCGCATACCGCCCTTGCGGGAGAGAAAAGAAGAGATACCGGTTTTTGTTGATTATTTTATCGGCATGCTTAACAAGAAATATAAGCTCAACCGCCAGATCAATCCGGACTTGATCCAGGGCTTAATAGAATATGATTGGCCCGGAAACATCCGTGAACTTCGTAATGCTTTGGAGCAGGCTTATGTTACTTCTCCCGGGAATTTTATAACTGACATCAGGCTTGGCCCCCAGCAGGAAGTTCATTTGGAGGCTGAAAAGGAAGGTAAGAAGACTTTATGTGATATTTCACTTAAAGATGCAATGCAGGAATATGAAAACAAAATCATTAAACAAGCTCTAGAAAAACATGTTACTACCCGCAAAGCGGCGACAGCTCTTGGAGTCAGCCAGGCAACCATCTGGCGCAAAGCCAAACAATATGGCATTCAAACGAGAGAAGAAGAAGAGAAACTTGGTTTATAACAGATATATGAGTCAAACTAGAATCAGACTGACACAATATTGTGTCAAATAAACACCTTTTTTAATTATAAATTTAATAACACATATGATTTTGTAAAGTACAGTTATTTTTTACATAGAGGCATGCACCTATGTAAACAGGCTGTACTTTTTTGTTTGAGTATTTGTTGAAAACTTTTCACAAAACCATGGCATGTTAATTGCAAGGAAATTAGTTAGAAGTAAAATTTCAGGAGTGATTATTAGTGCAATATGAAAACATCATTTTGGAGAACCGGCAGAATGTGCAGGTCTTATTTATCAACCGGCCAAAAGTACTGAATGCTTTAAACGAACAGACCTTGCTGGAAATAGAAGCAGCTTTAAAAGGTTTTGCTGACGATCAAAGTCTGTCAGTTATGATCATAACCGGAAGCGGTGACCGTGCATTTGTTGCCGGAGCAGATATTGAGGCACAGTATCCCCTTAATGCTGTTGAGGGTAGAAATTGGGCATTATTGGGACACCGGGTTTTCCGGCTGATTGAAACCATAGATAAACCGGTAATCGCTGCCATAAACGGCTTTGCTTTAGGCGGAGGCTGTGAACTGGCTATGGCCTGTGATATCCGCCTGGCTTCTGATAAAGCACAATTGGGACAACCGGAAGTTTCCCTGGGAATTACCCCCGGGTATGGAGGAACCCAAAGGCTCACCAGGCTGGTAGGAGAAGGCAAGGCTAAACAACTGGTTTTTACCGGACAAAGGATCAAGGCAGGGGAAGCTCATCGCATAGGATTGGTTGACGAAGTCTACCCACACGAAACACTCCTTGATGAAGCAGTCAAAATGGCAGAGGTCATTGCATCCAATGCCCCGCTGGCAGTACGTTATGCCAAAATACAAATCAACCAGAGTCTGCAGATTAACAGTGATATCGCTACTGCTGTAGAAGCAGGTTTATTTGGCATATGTTATGCAACCAAAGATCAAAAAGAAGGTATGGGAGCTTTTCTGGAAAAACGTAAGCCAGTCTTTGAAGGCAAATAAATTTTACAAGGAGGAGGTAGAAATGGAATTTACACTATCAGATGATCAGGAAATGCTGCGTCAGTCAGTACGCAGTTTTGCTGAAAACGTCCTGGCTCCTGGAGTGGCTGACCGTGATGAAAAAGAATATTATGACCCCAGTACATTCAAGGGCATGGCTGATTTAGGTTTAACCGGAATACCTTTTGAAGAAAAATGGGGCGGCGCGGATATGGGTATGATCTCTTACGTTCTGGCAGTTGAAGAAATAGGCCGTATCGATCCTTCGGCTGCTGATATACTGTCAGCCCATGTGAGTTTAGCGGCTTTCCCAATCAGAATGTTCGGGACTGACCAGCAAAAAGAAAAATACCTGATCCCTTTGGCAACCGGTGAGAAACAAGGGGCATTTGCCCTGACTGAGCCGAATGCCGGTTCTGATGCATTAGGAATGACCACTAAGGCAGACCTGATTGGAAGTCATTATGTTTTAAACGGACGTAAGATTTTTATCACTAACGGCGCTGCTGCTGATATTTATATTGTTTTTGCCCGCACCGGGCCCAAGGAAGCCGGCAGCAAAGCCTTCAGCGCTTTTATTATTGAGAAAGGAACCCCCGGTTTCACTTTCGGCAAATATGAACGGAAAATGGGGCTGCGGGGAACTCAAAACTGTGATCTGATTTTCGAAGATTGCCGGATCCCGGCAGAAAATCTGTTGGGAGAAGTAGGACAAGGATTCAAAATTGCTATGCAGACACTGGATGGCGGGCGCATTGGCATTGCTGCACAGGCAGTAGGAATTGCCCAGGGAGCAATGGAAAAAGCCATCGAATACGCCAAAACCAGGGTGCAATTCGGAAAACCCATAGCTAAATTGCAGGCCATTGCTTTTAAAATAGCTGATATGGCAATGGAAATCGAAGCTGCCAGGATGCTTGCCTACAAAGCAGCCTGGAAAAAAGGCCAGGGACTGCCCTTTTCTGCTGAAGCCGCAATGGCCAAGCTGAAAGCATCTGAAACTGCCATGTGGGTTACAAATCAGGCTGTTCAGATTCACGGCGGTTATGGATATACCCGGGAATATCCGGTGGAGCGCATGATGAGAGATGCCAAAATCACTGAACTTTATGAAGGAACCAGTGAAATACAGCGTCTGGTGATCAGCAATAATATAATTAATCGCTGACAGATTTAACTAAGTAAAATTTTAATATATTAGGACTTATAATAAGACTCTAATAAATATTAATGCTAAATCATTTAAGAATAGGAAGTGAGAGGAAAATGGAAATGTTACTGCAGATTATTGCCAGTGGTTTATTGCTGGGAGGCATATACGCTCTGGTAAGTGTAGGGTTAAATCTCATCTTCGGAGTCATAAAAATAGTTAACCTGGCCCATGGGGACTTCCTGATGATGGCCATGTACGGTACGTTTTTCCTGTATACAGTCCAAGGTATAAATCCATATGTATCAACTCTGATCATATTCCCCGCCTTTGTATTAATCGGCGTCCTGATTTTCCGCCTGATCATTAAACCTTTGCTGGGCAAGGCGGAAACAGAGGTAAATACGATTATTGCAACTGCCGGACTGGGATTTGTCCTGCAGAACCTGGCATTAATGCTCTGGAAGTCAGATTTTAGAGCGATTGAAACCAACCTTACGGGCAAAAGCTATGAGTTTGCCGGAATTATGTTAAGTGCAGGCAGGACCTGGGCTTTTGTAGTCTGTGTTGCAGTTGCCGTACTGCTATATTATATCCTTATGAAAACCAAGGTTGGTACTCATGTCAGAGCGGTTTCTCAGGATACCGAGGCCGCCACCTTAATGGGTATCAATGTAAACAAGATCTATACTTTGACTTTTGCCTTCGGTATAGCACTGGTAGGACTGGCAGGAGTTATTCTTACTCCAACCTTCTACGTTTATCCTACTGTAGGCCTGTATTTTAATACAATGGCATTTATCATCGTTGTATTAGGAGGTCTGGGCAGTTTTACCGGAGCTTTGATCGGTGGTCTGATCATCGGGTTGATCGAATCATTCGCCGGAGTTATGGCGAGTGCAGAATTGGCTCAAGTGTTCTCCTTATTGATCTTTTTGATTATTCTGTTCGTAAGACCTCAGGGGATTATGGGCAAGAGTGCCAGAGTATAGTGGGAAGGGGTGAAAAACTATCATGAGACAAAAACAATCTCTAATAATAATGGGAATATTGGCATTAGTTTTACTGGTTGTCTATTTCCTTCCTTTAACAGTCTTTGCTAGACACATTTTGGTCTTGACCCTGTTTTACGCTTTCATGGGTACCGGCTGGAACCTGATGTGCGGTTATGCAGGCAGATTATCGCTGGGACATGCTGCCTTTGTAGCTGTCGGTGCCTATACCAGCTTGCTATTGTTCAGTCACTTTAGCCTTACCCCCTGGATTGGCATGATAGCAGGCGGATTGGTAGCGGTAGTGGTAATGATGCTGATTGCTTATCCAAGTTTCAGATTTGGTTTGATAGGGCCGTATTTTACTCTGGCCAGTATAGCGGTGGCAGAAATAGTTCATTATCTGCTTATTTATGGCAGAGATCTTACTGGCGGTTCTCTGGGTATGTCACTGCCCTATGTTAAGGAAACTACTATCATCAACTCTCTGATAAACTTGCAGTTTGACGGCAAGGAACCATACTATCTGGTAATCCTGGGCTTCTGGTTAGTAGGACTTTTGGTCACCTGGAAAATGGAAAGAACCAGATACTACCTGGAAGCAATTCGTGAAGATCAAGATGCCGCAGCAGCTCTGGGCATTTCTGTTAATAAGAATCTAATCATCGCTGCCTGTATCAGTGCATTTATGGTGGCAATAGGCGGAACTTTTTACGTACAGTACTTCCGCTACATTGACCCCTATTCAATAGCCGGATTTACTCTGTCACTTAATATGGCTCTGGTAGCAGTTATCGGAGGCAGTGGAACGCTTTTTGGTCCAACCATCGGAGCATTCCTGCTGATCCCCCTGACAGAAATCCTGCGTATGACACTGGGGGCGCAAATACCGGGGCTCCATCTGTTCCTGTATGGAATACTGCTGGTAGTTTGTATCATATTCCTGCCCAAAGGAATTGCCAGTCTCCCGGGAATCATAAGAGCCAAAAAGGCCAAAAATGATCAAAAACCGGAAAACCAGGCTTCAAAGGGGGTGCTGTAAGTGGCTGAGAAAATTTTAGCTATCGAAAATATTTGCAAAAGCTTTGGCGGATTGCTGGCTACCAATGATGTAAGTTTTAATGTCAATAAGGGAGAAATACTTGGTATCATCGGACCAAACGGAGCCGGCAAGTCAACTGTGTTTAACCTTATAACCGGATTTTATCCCATAGACAGCGGCTCTATCACTTACAAGGATCAAAGAATTGATGGTCTGACACCGGATAAAATCTGCCATCTGGGAATAACCAGGACTTTTCAGGTGGCCAAACCCTTCCCTGGGCTGACTATTGCTGATAACATTCTGGTAGCCTGCCTGCCCAAGGCAGCTAAAGTATCAGATGCCCGGGCTAAGGTCGATGAAGTGCTGAAAATTGTCAGTCTGGATAAAAAAGCAGACGTATTAGGAGCAGACCTTACTACCCTGGAACGCAAACGTTTGGAACTGGGCAAAGCTTTAGCCACCAACCCGGAAATATTATTGCTGGACGAAGTTATGACCGGACTTAAACCCAAAGAAATGGACGACATGATGGATCTGATCCGGGAACTCAAGAAAACCAAGACCATAGTAATCGTAGAACACGTTATGAGAGTTATCATGAATATCAGTGACCGGATCATCGTTCTGGATCACGGGCAGAAAATTGCCGAGGGACTACCCAAAGAAATAGCTGAAAATAACGCGGTCATAGAAGCTTATCTGGGAAGGGGGGCAAAAAAAGATGCTTAAAATTGAAAAATTGAGTGTATCATATGGTGACACTCAGGTTATCTGGGACGTTGATATAGAAGTTAAAGAAGGAGAAGTCGTCACCCTTTTAGGTCCTAATGGCGCCGGTAAAACTACCTTGATGAAAACCATCTGCGGCTTGGTTCCTGCGAAATCCGGCGGAATTACTTTTTTGGGAGAAGACCTGCTGAAGATTAATCCATGGGACCGGCCAAAAAAAGGAGTAGTACTGATCCCGGAGGGCAGAAAATTATTTGGAAAAATGACGGTTGAGGAAAACCTGACCATCGCGGCCTGGAAGGAAGAAGGCAAAAAAGAAACCCTGGAATGGATTTATGACACCCTGCCCCGACTGGCTGAACGCAGAAAACAGCTAGCCGGAACCATGAGCGGCGGTGAACAGCAAATGTGTGCTATAGCACGGGGCATCATGGCTCAGCCTAAATTGCTGATGCTGGATGAACCGTCATTGGGATTGGCACCACTGATAGTGGAACAGGTTTTTGACTTGATTCAGAAACTGCAGGAAAGAGGAATCACTGTTTTCTTTGTGGAGCAGTTTGTTGAACAATCATTAAAAATTGCATCCAGAGGATATTTATTGGAAGGGGGGCGCATAGTACTTCACGAGGATAGTAAGTCCATGTTGAACAATGACTATGTACGTCAAGTATACCTGGGTATAGCCTAAGGGAAAGAGGAGGTAAGATTCTTGAAAAGATTTATTGGAATTCTAATGCTAGTAGTATTCATGATGGTTGCAGTTGTTGGGTGTGAAAAACAACCAGAAGCAGACGGCGACAAAGCAGCAGGTGACATTAAGATCCACGTTGGCGTCATAGAACCCGTTACCGGACCACAGGCACCTCTGGGGCAGGCTGAATATGACGGTATTCAAATGGCCATTGAAATGATCAATGAAAAAGGTGGAGTAATGGGCAAATATCCTATTACTTTCGATTTTGCTGATTCACAGAGTGATCCTGCCATAGGAGCATCTGAAGCAGAAAGACTGATCACCAGTAAGGGTGTACCTGTATTGATGGGATCCTATTCTTCAGCTATTGCTGCAGCAATCAGTGAAGTAGCTGAAAGAAACAAAGTTGTGCTTTGGGAAATGTCCGGTGCAGCTGATTCTTTACTGCTGAAAGGCTATGAATGGACCTTCAGAAATGAAGCCAATGCATCCGCCTGGGGAGCAGAATCTGTTGAATTTATCATGGGCAATGATGCTGCAATCCAGGAAAAACTTGGCAAATCCGCTAAAGACTTAGTGGTTGCTATTGTTCATGAAGACGGACCTTATGGAGCTGCTGTTGCAGATGGCAACAGAGCAACTGCCAAAAAATACAATATGAATGTAGCTGTAGACGAAGCTTATTCAGCTAAGTCAGTTGACTTGTCCAGTATTATCCTGAAGATTAAATCCGCTAATCCCGATGTTTTATTATTAACTGGTTATGTAAACGATGGTATTCTGTTTAACAGACAGGCCAAAGAACTTGGTCTCACAGTACCGATCCTTATCACACACAGTGGTGGTCACAGCGTACAGGCCTTTGTTGACGGTGTTGGCAAAGATGCTGATTTCCTGATGACCGTTGACCCGGTACCATGTAACCCCAATACCGAGGGTTTCTCAGCAGAATACGCTGCTATCTTTGAAGAATTTGTAAGCCGCTGGACTGATAAATTTGGCGTACCCCCCTATCATCACGTTGAATATCGTCAGTTTGCACAGACAATGCTTTTCTTCAATGAAATTGTTCCGGCTGCTATAGAAGCTTCCGGTGAGTTTACAGCCGAAGCCGTTGCTGAAGCTATCAGAAACGCTGATATCCCGGCTGAAAATAGCCTGATGGGACATGGCGCGAAATTCTCCACTCCGGATAAACCCTGGACTGACCCCTGGTTAGGTAACCAGCACACTGGTCAGAACTATGAAGCTCGCGCATTTATTAACCAATACTTTGATGGAACCCTGGTTACTGTATGGCCGGAAAACCTTGCCAAACAAGAAGCTGTGCTTTTCCTGCCTGCAGAACATCCTCTAGCAAGAAAATAATAACAGTACTTTTTAAAGAAGATGCCCCTGGTTTCAAAGAAACCGGGGGCATCCGCATTTGTGTGCTCTTTAAAAAATATGTTTTGGTTTAAAGCTAATGTTAAGGGTTTAAAAAAAGCAATGGTTATTCCCTGGGGTATCCTTTTGTGCCAATGGGAGCCCGGCGGTAACCTCGAAAATGCTTTTCCAGCATTTCTCCCAGTTTGAAAATAGCCTCCTCATTGCC
>JAAZFJ010000260.1 GCA_012511795.1 Syntrophomonadaceae bacterium | reverse complement strand
CTGCACCCATGGCAGGTGTTACAGACAAGGCTTTTCGTATTCTGGCCAAGGAATGTGGCTGCGGGCTTGTCTATACAGAAATGATCAATGATATGGGTTTGATTATGAAACAGACCAGAACAGAGAAGTTAGCCGATATCGAAGGTGAATTGCCTCCGGTAGCTATCCAGATTTTTGGTTCAGTACCTGAGAAAATGGGTGAAGCTGCTCAAATTGCAGAAAAGATGGGAGCTCATATCATCGATATCAATATGGGCTGTCCCACCCCCAAGATCGTCAAAAACGGCAGCGGTGCGGCCCTGGTGTTGGATATTGAACGCTGCCGCAGAATCATCCGATCCGTTGTAAAAGCGGTCAAGGTTCCGGTGACAATTAAAACAAGAAGCGGGTGGGACCAAGACAGTCTTACGTATCTGGAGATTGGCGGTATAGCAGAACAGGAAGGTGCCAAGGCCATTACTTTACATGCCCGTACCAGAGCTCAGTTTTATTCAGGTAAAGCTGATTGGCATCATATTGCCCGGCTTAAGAAAAATTTATCTATTCCCGTTATTGGAAACGGAGATATAAACAGTGGTCTGGATGTTATGAGGATGATAGAAGAAACTGGCTGTGACGCTGTTATGATTGGCAGAGGGGCAATGGGGAATCCTTTTATCTTTCAGCAGGCAGTACAAATGTTGGAAAAAGGCCAGGCTTCTCCTACTCCCGCCCTTTCCCAACGAATGGACATGGCCAGGCGTCAGTTGGATTTAACAATTTCTTTTAAAGGTGAATCAGTTGCGATAAAAGAGATGCGTAAACATTTAGCCTGGTATACCAAAGGAATGAGAGGAGCAGCGAATATCAGGGCCGAAATTAACCTGGCGGACAGTTACCATCAGATGCTGGATATCATAGGAAGGATCAAAAACAGCTGGCAAAATGAATAAAAAATACTGCCCGGTTTCTTTGGAGAAGGGCAGTTTCTTATTTTCTTGTCAAGGTTTTAAATTTGCGGTAAAATAAACTATCTTATGTACACAAGGTTGTGCTCAGGAAAAGGAGAAAATATACTCATGGAAATCTATCGCATCCAGGATAAAATTATCAGTTGGCCAAAAGTAGAAAAAAGCCTGAAAAATGCTTTACATTTAAGGGCCAAAGGGCTTTCCCAGCAAGAGGCAGCTGATCGTATAGGGATTGACCGTACTTTTATATCTCGTCTGGAAGGAATAGGTGAACTGCGTAAAGGTCAATCCATGGCCTGCATAGGATTTCCCATCTTGAACAAGGATGAGATTAATTCTATTCTGGAAAAGGAAGGAGTAGATTTCATTTTCCTGATGACTGAACAGGAAAGACTGGATTTTATAAACAACCGCAGCGGCAAAGAAATTTTAAACGAGTTAATGGATTTAACAGTAAAAAGCCGTGCCTATGATATCGTCATCTTAATTGGCTCTGATGAAAGGTTGAAACTGATGGAGAAAATCGTTGATGGACAGGTGGTAACCATAGAAATTGGACCATCACCCATCACAGAAGATAAATGGGTAGACCCTGCCGAATTGAAAAAGATTTTACGTGCCCTTAAAGCAGCCCGTTAAAACTTATTAAAGGAGTGACCAGGTTGAAACATATTGTCAGTGTGAGTTTAGGGTCATCTAAAAGAGACCATTCCTTTGAAACCGAATTTTTAGGGGAAAAATTTCTGATCGAACGTATCGGGACTGATGGTGATTGGGATAAAGCGCTGGCGTTAGTCCGAACTCTGGATGGCAAGGTAGATGCTTTTGGTATGGGCGGCATTGATCTTTATCTATATGTTGCCGGCAAAAGATACACCATTAAAGATGCCAAAAAAATTATTGCTGAAGCCAAAAAGACACCGATGTTTGATGGCGGCGGGCTGAAGAATACACTGGAACGCCAATGTATTAGTTATGTACAGGAAAATGGCATCGTAGATTTAAAAGGCAAAAAAGTCCTGTTAGTTTCCGCTGCTGACCGTTTTGGCATGGCGGAAGCTTTCGATGAGGTGGGCGCCAAACTCACCATGGGTGACTTGATCTACACAGTTGGGATCCCAATTCCCATACATACTCTGGAAACTTTGAAAAGGGTTGCTTCTATTGCGGCTCCTATCATAACCCGGATGTCTTTTGACAGTCTTTATCCTACCGGGGACAAACAGGAAGTTATAATTCCAAAGTTTTCGAAATATTATTATGAAGCAGATATTTTAGCCGGTGATTTTAATTATATCCGCCGTTATTTACCAGAAAAGTTGGATGGACAGATCGTCATTACCAATACGACGACCCGGGATGATATGAAACTGCTGAAAGAGCGGGGGATCAGCAAAGTAATTACCACTACACCGGATATGGGCGGACGCTCTTTTGGCACCAATGTGATTGAAGCTTTGATTTATACATTTATGAACAAACCTGTTGAGCAAATAGCACCTGCCGATTATTATGAGGTAATCAAAAAACTGGACATGAAACCGGGGATCGTTGACTTAAGGAGTTTTAATGCTTGACCTTGATTTTGCTTTTTTTAATTTAATAAATGAAACCAAAAGGGGGTTAGTATACAAAAAAGTTTTTTTGGACAGACTAGCCCCCTTTATTTTCGCTCCGCGACTGGAAAGACTTATTAAAATAAAATATATATCCGCTTGTGGTGGCAATATTCTGCTGCCGCTGGGGGTTGATAATCTTAATATCTTACCGAAGGAAAAGCAGATCCTTATGGCTCAAAAGACAGAAGATCTGCTTAAGCAGTATCAGTTAGATAATCTGGCCGTTGACCGTCGCCTTAAAAACTGTTTGCCTCACATTTTCCCGGAAAGGGAATTAATTTTCGGAGAAAACTTCATTAAAGCTTTGGCTCACGTACTGATTAAAGAATACATAAGCAGGCACGAGGTGTGTAGGATTATTGTTGTAGGAACGATTGAAGATTTTAATTACTTCATTGAAAGCCTGGAGCAGTATCAAATTCCTGTAACCATACAAACTACTCACCCTCATCGTGATGAGATATTTGCCCGACAGCTGCTTTATGAAAAAGGCCAGGCGGTAAGTACCAGTTATTTAGCACCAGAAAATTGGGAACCAGGTGATTTAGTGATCATCTTTGACGATAATATAAGACTTATAGATAAAAAAAGAATAACGGTATTATTTCTTAATAATTATAGTGATAATCTGGCACCGGAATTGGAAAGCGAATTGGCTGAGCATAATCTGGCACCAGAATTATTCAATCTGGCCCCCATCCTGGAAAGCTGTTTAAGAGAAAAAGCAGGAATTTTGGGCACCGATGAAGAACCAGTTTCAGACTTTTTTGATTTAGAGGAAATAGGGCATCAGTGGGGATTATGGGACCACTTTCTTGACAAGGTCTTATGAGGTCTATATAATACCATAAAGGAAATACCATTTGGCATTACAATTTTTAATGGTGACAAGCGAGCTCAGTCTCGCTTTTATAAGTTTCAAGTAAGAGTAAGGGAGCGATCAAATGGTGGCGGAAGAGAAAGAAGTTTTACTAACAAAAGAAGGTCTTCAAAAGTTGGAAAATGAATTGGAAATACTGAAATCAGTTAAGAGAGAAGAAGTAGCTGATCGTATTAAGCAGGCCATTGCCTTTGGAGACATTTCAGAAAACTCCGAGTACGAAGATGCCAAAAATGAACAAGCCTTTATTGAAGGTCGTATTATGTTGCTGGAAAAAACCCTTAAGAATTCGCGCTTGATGGAAGACAAAGAAATTCGTACTGATATAGTTTCCCTGGGCTCCAAGGTGACTTTAAGAGAAGTTAAATCAGGGCGGGAAATTAGTGTAACCATAGTATCATCAGTAGAGTCTAAATTAAGAGATGGGAAGATTTCTGATGAATCCCCGGTAGGTAAAGCAATAATGGGGAAAAAGGTTAATTCCAGTGTCAAAGTACAAGCTCCCGCAGGAATAATACAATATAAAATAATTAAAGTTGAAAAATAGCGGAATGATTCCGGTTGGAAAGGAGGCGGGGCAGCTTGTCTCATAGTGAACCCCAGGATATAAATGAGCTGAAAAAAGTTCGCCTGGAGAAGCTGGAGGAGCTTCGTGCCATGGGAATCGATCCTTTTGGCCAACGTTTTGAACGCAGTGTTATGGCTGCAGACCTTCATAGCAAGTATGAGATCTTTGAAGGAACTAACGTTAAGGTAGCCGGGCGGATTATGTCTAAAAGGAGACATGGCAAAGCAGGTTTTGCTAATTTACAGGATCTATCCGGAGATATTCAATTATATTTCCGTAAAGATGATCTGGGGGAAGAGCGGTATGAACTTTTTAAAAAATTGGATATAGGAGATATATTAGGTATAGAAGGAAAGGTATTCACCACTCAAAAAGGAGAAATCAGCCTTCATGTTACTGAATTGACCTATTTGTCCAAATCCTTGAACCCTTTGCCGGAAAAATGGCATGGATTAAAGGATGTTGAATTAAGATACAGACAACGTTATGTTGATCTTATTGTGAATCAGGAAGTAAAGGAAGTATTTATTAAACGGAGTCATATCATTAAAGAAATGCGCAGTTTTCTTGATAAAGAAGGTTTTTTGGAAGTTGAGACTCCGATGATGCATCCCATTGCAGGAGGTGCTGTGGCGAGGCCTTTCATTACTCATCACAATGCTCTTGATATGGATCTATTCCTGCGTATCGCACCGGAATTATACTTAAAACGACTGCTGGTAGGTGGATTGGAAAAAGTATATGAAATAAACCGCAGTTTTCGCAATGAAGGAATATCCACCCGGCACAATCCGGAATTTACCATGCTGGAGATTTATCAGGCCTATGCTGATTATGAGGTCATGATGGATTTAACAGAAAGGCTAATATCCAAGGTATTATATAAAATTAATGGCAGCCTAACAGTTGACTTTGAAGGCACTCAGATAGATTTTAGTATCCCCTGGCAGCGCATACCGATGTTGGATGCCATTAAACAATATACCGGCCTTGATTTTACAGTGATAATAACAGACGAAGAAGCCAGACAGGCAGCCAAAAGTTTATCAATAGAGGTAAAAGAAACTGCCAGCCGCGCAGAAATCATAAATGATATTTTTGAGCAGTTTGTAGAGGAAAAGTTGGTTCAGCCTACTTTTATCTATGGACATCCTGTAGAAATTTCTCCCCTGGCCAAGAGAAACAGCAAACATTCTGAATTTACAGATCGCTTTGAACTGTTTATTATGCAAAGAGAGATTGCTAATGCTTATTCCGAGCTGAACGACCCCATCGATCAGCGGCAGCGTTTTTTAGCCCAGGTGGAAAAAAGAGCCGACGGAGACTCAGAAGCCCATATGATGGATGAAGATTATATCAATGCCCTGGAATATGGAATGCCATCTGCCGGCGGTTTAGGAATCGGCATTGACAGAGTAGTAATGCTGATTACATCGTCATCTTCAATACGGGATGTGATCCTCTTCCCAACCTTGCGTCCCCGTGATTAATCAGTACTTAAGAGGTCAGTCTTTTCCGGTTGATTTATTTCAGCCTTTAAGACTGGCCTTTCATTAAGACCTTCCCTAAATGCTTTCAGTACAGACGGACTTTCATCCATTCGGTAAATACGTGCCGGTTGCATATCTTGATCCCAATCGATACCATTCCACCATATTGCTGCTTTTATCTGGGGGTATTTATAGATATGAGCAAACATATTTTTTACCCATGCTGACTTATCTCCGCCAACAGAATTAGAACCGAATTCAGTGATGATAAAAGGATGACTGAAGTATTCACTGTAGGACTGATAAAGGGGATCATAAATCTGCTCAAACTCCCGCCATGTTTCACCTGCATAATAGTTCCCGGTATTATAACCGGTCAGACCGATCAGGTCCACATATTGGTCTCCCGGATAATAGGTTAAAGCATGGTTTAGTTTATAGTTGGGAAATGAAACGTCATGGGGATTCCACACCCAAATAACATTATCTACTCCTTCGGCAGCGAAAATGTTATACACATGCCGCCACATGGCGGTAAATATTTCCGGGTCTTTGGAAGTATAGTAACTTGAGTATTTACACCAGTCTCCATTCATTTCATTGTTCAGGCGAAACAGCACCGGATGCCCGAAGGATTTTAGTTGCTGTGCGTAGTTTTGAAAGTATAGGTCATATTTTCCTCCCAGTATTTCATAAACAACTTTTTCGTTACGGGTATCGCTTAGTTTCAGCCAGAAGGTCTGCAGGGTGAGTTCCACATAACGGTTATCTTCGTAGGCTTTTTGCAGAGCTTGCAGGGGAAAAGGATTATCTAACATTTGATATTTTAGTAATAATGGAAAACGATAGTCGATAGCATGCTGGATTTCATTCAGTACGTGATCTTCTTCCGGCGCGGTATATTCAAAAACCCCCCAGGTCAATGATTGATTATCAACAAAATACTCCTGGTAAAAGCGGGTTGTTTCTTCATTCCAGTTCTTTTCCAGAGGGGCAAATTTTATATGATCCGGTGAAGGGACGCTTTTATCCCTTAGTTGGAAACTGCCTAGAATATCCATGTAATTTGTAATCGGCTCAGTAGATTTAAAGAATACCGTGTAAACTTCCTGATTGTTTTTGATAATTTCAGCAGAAACATAATAGTTTTTATCGTCTGGAATACGGGGAAGCTTATCACGGTTCCAGCTTAATATATGTACATTAAAACCGTTTAAAGTCAGGAAGCGGTCCTCTTGTACTCTATGATACTCCGTGTTTTGTGTAAAACGGTTTGAATAATTAATATAGGAATAGACTGAAGGAACTGAAAGGGATCCGGTGAAATCATCATAATATATTTCTATTCTGGTATCAGCACTAGTAAAAACCGTGCGAATGGCGGGCATTGAATCATCGATCATCATCCGGGACGGATAGTTGATTTGATACCCATCCATATGATTTATATAAGTAAGATATTTATGATTCGGATCAAGTTCAGGTCTATTTGAAGGATCTGCACACCATGCTGAAGACTGAAAAGGTGCGAAGAAAAAAACGGCCATCAAAAATAAAAACGAAAAGATAAAGTAAAATTTTCTCATTAATATAATTCTCCTATCTCCAAATATAAATTAAATCGCGATCATAAAAAATACGATTTGCTTTCTAAAATCTTTCGCCAATATAATATATCTAATAATTACCATATAACGGTATTAGGTACTAATGGTCATATAAGGCTGCTTCATTTAAGTGGCTAGATTATATAATAACAAAAGATTAGTTGCCGGTCTCTATCATTTGCTATATTATACAGAAGATATACAAAAAATAGATTAGGTATCAAAGCATCTAATCAAAGGGGTAAATTCATTTGAAAATTGTTTTATCGGGGTACTATGGATTTGACAATGCCGGGGATGAGGCGCTGCTGGCGGCAATAACATCATCAATCAGAAAACATGCACCTGATGCGGTGTTTGTTGTATTTTCTGGTTCGCCTTCCCGCACCTCATTAATGCATAAGGTTAAATCCGTTTATTATATGAATCCCTTTAAAGTTTTTTGGCAGCTTTTAACCAGTGATCTTTTGATCAGCGGCGGCGGAAGTATATTCCAGGATGTCACCAGTGCACGCTCCCTTCCTTATTATATCAGTGTAGTAGCACTGGCCAAGCTATTAGGTAAACCGGTGATTTTTTATGCCCAGGGCGTTGGACCGATCAATCGAAAGCTAAGCCGCCGGTTGATGCGGTTGGTAGCCAACAAAGTAGACCTGATTACTCTTCGTGATGAGGAGTCTGCAAGGCTCTTGAACAGAATAGGGGTCAACAGGCCTCCGCTCAAAATCACAGCGGACCCGGTCTTTTACTTAGAACCACAAAACCATATAAATAACGATTCATTACCACTGGAAAACGATTTATCGTCAAAACCGGTCATAGGTGTATCAGTGCGCAAATGGCTTCCTTTGGAAGGATATCAAGAAAGCCTGGCCCAGGTCCTGGATTGTTTAACTGAAGATGGTTATCAAATTTTGTTTATACCCATGTCTTACCCGGAGGATGTTGCGGAATCAAAATTGGTATCAGCGCAAATGAAAAACAATTCTACGATAATAGAACAGAATTTAACCAGTGATGAGCATCTGGCCTTGATTTCGAAACTTGACCTTATGATTGGCATGCGCCTCCATGCACTTATTTTTGCTGCCAATTGCGGGGTACCCTTTGCCGGAATTTCCTATGATCCTAAAATCGATGCCTTTTTGAATATTTTTGACCTGTGTTCCCTGGAATGTGAACCGGAGTCAATGCTGCAATCGATCAATGCTCTGCTTAAAGATGAAAAAAGACAGGAGTCAATTAGACAAAAAGCACAGCATTTACGAAATCAATCAGCAGAAAATGCCCGCCTGGCATTATCTCTGCTAAAAAAGTAGTTTCTAATACGGATTAACTGGAAGGATATTTAAATGGACAACAACAGTCAAGGAACGGGTAAAACTTTTATTGGTGTTTCAATAGTTATTTTCCTGGCCAAGCTCTTGGGCTTTGTTCGGGAAATTGTTTTCGCCTCAATTTTTGGCACCAGTATTATTACCGATATTTTTCAAACCGTATTCAGTCTGCCCAACTTGCTTTTTTCCGGCATAGGCACTGCAATTTCTTCGATTAATATTCCAAACCTAACCTATTTTATAAGCAACTGCAGTAGAGAGGAACGAGACCGCTATATCTCCCGCTTATATGCACAGATTACTTTGTGGGGGACCATCATTACCATCGGGGGAATTATTGTGGCTCCCACTCTGGCTCGCCTGTTAGCACCGGGGATTGAAGGGGAAGCGGCTAAAATTGCTACATTGCTGACCAGAATAATGCTGCCCACCTTTTTATTTGTCAGCTTGACCTTTGTGACCACTGGAATTTTGCAGGTACACGGGCATTTTTTACGGGCTGCAGCAATCAGCTTACCTTTTAATATATTGATCATCTTAGCTCTTTTATTTAAAGGAGCAGATATTGTATTTATCAGTTATATGACCACTATTGGCTGGTTATTGCAGTTTTTGTTCCAACTGCCGGTTTTGATCAGGAAAAAATATAAAATTTCTTTTCTTGATTTCAGAGAAAACCATACAGCAAAAATGCTTAAGCAACTGCTGCCGGTTTTACTGGGAAATTCTCTCTTGCAGATTTGTCTTATTGTAGATCGCTCTTTTGGCACCCATTTGGATGAAGGCACTACTGCTGCTTTAGGCTTCAGCAGTAACCTTTTTGTCACAGTAACCGGGGTTTTTATTGTGGCTATGTCCAGTGTAGTTTTCCCGCGTTTATCTAAACATAGCCTGGATAAAAATTTTGTCCAGATCAGGTTTATGCTGAAAAATATTTTCAAAATACTGATTTTCATCCTGGTTCCTTATTTGATCATTGTAGTATATTATAATCAGGATTTGATCGCTTTAATATACGAGAGAGGTGCTTTTACCAGTAAGTCGACAATGATGACCGCCAGTGCCTTTCTATTCTATAGCTTTGCAGTAATTGGTTATGCCTGTCAGGAAATATTTAACCGGGTATTTTATGCTCTGAAAAAATTTACCATTCCTATGGCAGCTAGTATAATATGTTTAACTCTAAATGTTCTCCTCAATTGGGCTCTTTTAGATTACGGAATCATTGCTTTAAGTGCATCAACTGCTTTTGTTTTAATCATCTATGCTTTGATAACCGGATTTATGGTAACCCGTGAAGTAGGCGTTTTTTTAGACAGAGAATTCTGGACCTATATCATTAAGCTGCTGATACCCAGTTTCGGTATGGTTTTAATTATTGAACTGTTTGCCCATCTTAACATGGAAGGGATTTTGTTCTCATTTTTGCTGCCGTCCATATTAAGCGGCTTGATATATGTTGTTTTAGCGTATTTTTTGAAGTTTACTAATGAATTCAATCTCAGAGAGGAGTCAAAATAATGAAATTTAATGGTAAAACTGTATTATGGCTGTTACTCATAATCAGCCTCTTGTTTTCCATGAACGGGATCATGTTACGCATGGGCAATGAAAAAATGAATGATTCAGTTATAACTACAGCCGATTACCGTGAATTCCAAAGAACGGCCAATGGCTCCAATTATGAT
>JAAZFJ010000259.1 GCA_012511795.1 Syntrophomonadaceae bacterium | reverse complement strand
TATCAAAGCATGACAGATTAAAACTGCCGCATCTTCGCGACTTAACAACTGCTCTCCGGCAAAACTTCCTGATATTGGAGCCATACATCCCGCATCCAGCATATATTGGGCCGATTTTGCAGCCCAATCCGGTAATATCTCGATGATATTATGCGTCTTGCCTATTTCCAGTTGAACATTATTTCTCTGGAGCCAGGAATACATAATAGCAGCTGCTTGATAACGATTTACTAACCCCTCCGGGTAGAAATGGCCGGAAGGATAACCAACCATTATCCTCTGCTCAGCCATGAAATTAACTGCGGAGTTGAACCACTGCTGTTCTCTAACATCTATGAACCCCTGATGGGTTGTAACCACAGGAGAACCAGACAGGCAATAAAGCATCTGTGCCATCTCAGCCCTGCTGATCTTCCTTTCCCACTCGAAACCTTTTTCTGACCCCCGGATTATACCCTTTTCCACCAGTAATGCTTTACATTCTGCCGGTGCAATTCCTTGTATTATGTTAACTGCCGGTTTCTTAAAGCCAACGCCATAATACCCGGCTGAATCTACCAGGAAAGCTACCCAGCCTTCTCCTGCATCGACGACTCCAAGGAGAGGTTCCCATTTCTGGCTCTCTGAAATAAACCGTACAGGATAAACAGATTCAGGATCCACTGCCGGCGGTATTGCTGTCTTTATAGCCAAAACAGCCGGTTTTTTCAACTGCTCACCCGCAAAATCGATGACAAATACCTGGGAAATTAACTGGCCTGACTTTTGTAAATCAGTCGGAACTTTTTCGTTAATTTTTACTTGTATCGGAAACTCAATACTATCCGGAGAAAAATGCATTATCGTTTCTTTATTGGAATCAACCAGCAACAGATTATCTTCATTTACCTCTGTTTTCAAGTTCACTATGTATTGGTCTAATTCTTTACTCAGATGTGTAAATGCCCGTTCGCTTATTGGGGTAGAATTGTTATATACCATCATTTTATCAGTTACGGCAGCAAGTTTTTCTTCCAAGACCCCAATGACCTCTTTTGCCCATGTCAGTAAAACAGCTTGCTCCGCATTAACTTGCCCATTTAAAACCTCAGAAAAGGGGTTACCTACGTCCAGTCCTCCATCAAGGGTATACAGCCAGCAAATCTCATCTCCATCATGCAATTTAAGATACGAAGCACCTACAGGGCAAAATATACCATTCACTTTGTATAACCAGCCACTAAGCGGGTACCCGGGCTGCTTTTCTGATAAACCACCCAGGCTGACCACATACCCATTGGAAGAAATATTGTAGTCAATATCTTTTTTCTGTAAAACTCCTAGCAAAGCATCCATTACTGTAGGATTTCCCGTTGTCCAGGTCCAATTTTGTCTGGGTAAAATAATACCGGTTTTAGGGTCTCCGGTAATAGTAACGAAAACCCTGCCGCTACTTGAAGAATTATCTCCCGGATTGCTCCCACCCGGATTATCATCATCATGATTGTTTTCCAACAAAGGCATTAACGATTGGTATTTGGAAAAACCAGCTGCCAAATCTCCCAGAGCCAGCAGAGCATTGCGGGTCGATATTGGGTTAGGCTGAGTAGGATCGTTCCACTCGCTGGCTACCGTACTATAAACGAACCAGCCTTGTTCAGACTGGAATCCCAACAAAACATCAACCATAGTTTTATCTCCCGGCACCCATTCCGGTGAAATGGGATCTACTCCCAGGGATATCAAAGCTTCAATTACTGCTGCAGTTGTATCTGGATTAACAGCCCCCCAGCCGCCAAATCCTCCTTCCACAAACTGCTGGGTTTTCAGGTAGTTTAAAGCTTGCTCAACAACTGGTGCTATTTGAGGATATTTATCCTGGTAGGGCGCAAGACTAATCAAAGCATGGGCTGTGGAGTCAACATCCACACCCCATCCTGATTCATCAAAACCTCCTTCAAGGGATTGTCCAGAAATTATATAATTAACCGCTGCCTCTCTGTCAAAAGTGGAATCATAATTATTTACGGCAGCAAAGTCCAGCGCTATTAGAGGCCAGATAGTTTGATTCAAGGTAGTGCTTGATTCTTCATTCGGTGAAAAATATCCGCCTTCTTTTTGCATAGACTTCAGAGTATCAATTAATCCATTAATATGTCCAGCATCTTTATCAGCCGCAATTGCTCCTAAAATTGACCGGGCATAATCGGATGGTGTAACCGGATTGGCAAATGCCAATTCGGCAGCGGGAGGAAATCCCGACCATCTTGCTGCCAGGGCTTCCCACTCGTCCATAACCGTTTGCTGCTGATAATATTCATGAACCTGTTCAATACTAGCCGCAATGTCAGTTGTCTGGGCTGTAAGTATATTGCCAGGTACTAATAAAATGGCGCAAGCAACAATAATAAACAACAATTTATTTATAATATTCTTTCTCAGTTTCATCTATTCATACTCCCTTATTAGTTGATTTGCCCATCCAATGGGAAATAAAAAACCGGATTAATAACAATCCGGGCAAAACACAGGCGGTGAATGGTACCTCATGCTTTTCCTCCCTTCTTTTCCCCGAAGTTCGTCAACACATTTCCATTAGGCAGGTCTCCTGGCTCAGGATCATCCTACTCTCCATCCCTTCCCGGTTTCCCAGTGGCTCTGGTGGATTTCGTCACTATTACAGTAGGGGGTACTGCAGCGGAATCTAACCGCTTTCCCTTTTAAAGCACCTAAGTGCTGCCAAATGGAATATTCAATTAAAAATTGTGCTGTTATTATAGCACGGTTGGCCGCGATAATCCAAAATCAGCCATATTTAGTCTGAATTATTTTAACTACAGATGAATTGCATAGAAAATCAGGCCGGGGGCAATGGATAATGCACCTAGCCTGTGTTGTTTTTAATACGAGTAAGTTTTATCTAACCAGTAAACTTTTCCTGCAAAAATTTATTTTTCAAGAAAAGCTCTAAATAAAAATTTTTTAAACAAAAAGCTAGCTTCTTATTCCATATCAGTAAGCCAGCAAAGCCTCTCTGATTATTTTGGCTCCCAGAATAGCGGTAACATCCCCTTGATCATAAGGAGGAGATATCTCCACTAGATCAAAACCCACCACATTCAGTTCTTTAAACTGCCACAGTACAGTGAAAAGTTCCCTGGAGGTTATGCCGCCGGCTTCAGGGGTTCCAGTCCCCGGAGCAAAAGCCGGATCAAGTACGTCAATATCCAGTGTAATATAAACCGGGCGGTCTTTCACCTTCTGTTTTACCTCATCTGCCACAGAAGCTGCTTTATCCAGATACAGACTAGTATTTTCCGCTGCATACTCCATTTCTTCACGGGTACCTGATCTGATACCTAATTGAAATACACTCCTGGGTTTCAGCAATTCTGCCACTTGCCGCATCACTGTGGCATGGGACATTTTTTCTCCCAGATAATCCCCCCTCAGATCAGCATGGGCATCCAACTGTATCACTGCCAAATCAGGAAAAAAGCTGTGATATGCCTTTATCACCGGCAGTGAAACCAGGTGTTCACCACCTACCACAAAAAGCTGTTTCTTCTCCTGTAAAAAGTAACTGGACACAAATTCTGCACGGCGCAGACTTTCTTCAACATTGCCAAAAGGGCTGATCAAATCGCCGGCATCACAAAAACTGATCTCTGAAAGTCCTTTGTTCTGGTAGACGCTAAACTCTTCAATGCCTTCAGATACTTCTCTGACCCTGTATGGCGCCAGCCTGGTACCCGGGCGAAAACTGGTGGTGCTGTCCATGGGAATACCGAACAGCACTTTATTTCCTTGTTCAATTGCACAGCAGCTGTCCATAAAAGAAGCTTTTTGTTCCAGATATTGTTCAATTCTTTCCATCCTTTATTTCCCCTGACTAATAATCTCTTTTACGAAGGCCGGAAGCTTAAAGGCTGCCTGATGCACATCTGCTGTATAGTACTTCTTGGGTGATTCCGGGCTGGAAACTACCTGCTCGGGATCATGTTTTTTGGAACCTGCCGTAAAGCTCCATAAACCACTGGGATATGTGGGCACATTGGCTAAATATAATTTGGTGATCGGGAAAGCACTGCTGATTCCAGTAAACACCATTTTTATCACATCAGCATTGAAAAAAGGTGATTCACTCTGGGCAATCATCATGCCATCGGGTTTAAGGGCTTTATATACAGCCTGGTAAAACTCCGGCATAAATAATTGTACTGCAGGGCCTACCGGTTCTGTTGAATCAATCAGGACAATATCAAATTTATCCGTCTGTTCTTTAATGTATTTTATGCCATCATCAATAATCACTTCTGTCTTAGGAGAAGCAAAAGAACATGATAACTCCGGGAAAAACCGTTTGGAATTTTCCACTACTCTGCCGTCAATTTCCACCAGGGTGGCTTTTTCTACTGCCGGGTGCCTGACTGCTTCCCGCAGCGCGCCTCCGTCACCCCCACCGATGATCAAGACTTGTTTTGGATTAGGATGAGAATTAAGTGCAACCTGAGTAATCATTTCGTGGTATACAAATTCATCTTTATCGGTGGTCATCACCATGCCGTCCAACAACAGCATTTTGCCAAATTGTTCAGTATCCACTACCGACAGATATTGAAAAGGTGTTTGTTCAACAACTAAAGTCTCCTTTATTTTACAGGCAAAACCCAGTGACGGAGTTTGATATTCAGTTACCCACAAATCCAATTAACTTCCTCCTTTTAATACCATAATGGAACAGCTGCAAAAGCACAGCCGATTTTTTCCACCAGGTGTTCAGTACTGGCTATTTTAATTTCGTCTAATTCAAGACCTCTGATTTCAAAAGCTTCTTCTACCATTTTAGTTACTGCTTCTTCGGCTTCAGCTTTTCCACAGTGACCCGAAAATTCCATAATGACTCCGAAACTATCCTTTTTAATACCTACCCCTACTGCCGCAGCAATCAACTGGCCTGGCTCAGTGCTGGTAATTGCACCATAGGCGATTGGAAGCAAAGACCCGGCAGGAATAATCAAATCAGGACAATACTCGCAACCTGGAGGCAATATACTGCTCACTCTTAATAAATTGGTATTCCCTACCCGGGCTTTAAGTAATGCACCGTCAAATGCGGTCAGTTTTGTATTACCTTCTGATGAAGCAGCGGTAACGAAAAATTTCTTCGGTAATGGCAACATTTAGTAATACCCCCAGCCTTTATAATTTTTAAGCAATAGATTTATTATATACAAACATATTATAAAATCAAGAAAAAATACTGACCGTTCACTAATTTTCTAGATAGTTGGTAACCCCCTGACTATTCTAATTTTCAAGGGTTATTTTCCCCGATTCAGGTGATGGATATGAAAAGGTACAAAAAAAGATTTCTTTTGCAAAGAAATCTTTTTAAGTAATCTATTAGAATTTGTTTACATCGTCCAGTTTTTTTATATACTCCAGGAAGGCATCTACAGATTTACGCCTGGTCTTTTGTTTGGGATAGATAATGTATAAAATCCTTCTAGCATTCTCATCATCTATGGTTAGGCTTCTTATTTTTCGGTGAGTATCCAGCCGACTAATGGCCCAGCTTGATACGATGGCGATCCCCATTCCCGTTTCAACTGCGGCCAGGACTGCTTCAGTGCTGCCTGCCTCCAGAAAAACATTCAAATTATCCTTCTTGATCCCATTACTCAACAGCAGTTCTTCTGCTGCTCTTCTGGTTCCTGAACCTTTCTCCCGAAAGATCCATTTTTCATGAACTAGTTCTGCAATCTTTACTTTTGCTTTTACATCGCTTTTCTGCGAAACTGCCAGTTTATGACTGTCAGGTACTATCAGTACCAGCTCATCTTCCAGCCACTGATAGCCATCAATTTTCCGATTATTGGTCCATCCGCCTACTATACCTATATCAATTTCCCTGTCTGCTACCCGGTTTACGATTCTTTCAGTATCTGCTATATCCATACTGATGCTGATATAAGGCATTTTGTCTTTAAAATTCTTGATGATATAAGGGAGTATGTACTGTCCCGGAATGGTACTGGCACCCAAATATAAACTGCCTTTGCGGCTTTCCGCTACTTCCTCCATAGCCTTATCAGTTCTTTCGATGACTTTAATGATCTCCCGGGCACATTCATACAAGACCTCCCCTGCCTCAGTAGTCTTCAGTTTGCGTCCGGAACGTTCCAGCAGCAACACCCCGTACATATCTTCCAAGGCCTGGATCTGTTTGGTGATCGCCGGCTGAGAAAGTTCAAATTCTTCAGCAGTCCTGGATAGATTTTGTGTTTCAACTACCCGCACATAAGTCCTGAATAAATTAAGATTCATAACCTTCACCAACTTGTATTTATTTTAGGAAACTTTCCAGTATAGTATCTACTGCTTCATCTTCTGTTAACCCAAGTGACATAAGTTTTATCAACTGCTCTCCGGCAATTTTGCCGATGGCTGCTTCATGAGTCAAGACCGCTTCTGAGTCTTCTGCAATTAACTCAGGAACAGCTTTTATGGTGGCTTTATCCATGATAATCGAATCACATTCAACATGCCCCAGGCATTCATTCTGCCCCACCAAGGCCGCCCTAAATATCTGGGAAGAGTTTCCTTTGGCTACGGAGCGGGATAAAATCTGTCCGCTGCCACCCTTTCCTTCTATAAATATTTTAATATCTGATTCAGCATACTGGTTCCCATGGGTCAAAAGCCGCTCGATAACTTTCAGAATAGCTTTCTCGTGAATATATGCTTCTGTGATCCTAACGGTATCATCAACGCCTTTGATTTGAACTGATTCAATTTCAGCATAGGCATTTTTCTCAACTATAATTTTGGTCGTGGGATACAGTACCTTTTGACCGGTACCGCTTCCTTCCCCATAATGCTTTTCTACATATCTTAAATGTGCGCCCTCTTTGACGATGATCTCGTGCAATCCTTCGTGCCTTGATTTCCCGTGACTGTCATTATGGATGCCGCATCCTGCGACAATGGTTACATCCGCATTTTCACCCACGATAAATTGGTTATAGACCACATCATTTAAGCCCGTCTTGGTTATAATAACCGGAACATGAACTGTTTCGTTTTTGGTTCCCGGTTTGATCTCAACGATCAGTCCTCCAGTTTCTCCTGTGGTTATTAATATATTTGGTGAAGACTGCCTCAAAACAGGTTTTCCATCTTTTCTTATATTAATTGCCCCGGCAGGTATATGATCGATATCACTGATGGTATTTAATAAGTTCTTGTCCAGTTTATTGAGCTTCATATTATTTCTTCACCTCTACAAGTATCTTGCACCTGACATACAATATCATCCCTGATCAACGGCCAGATTTCCGCCTGGCTGCCCTGCAATCTGATTTTCCCTTCCTCAAATACGATAAGTTCATCACATATGGGAAGAATATTACGATTGTGTGTAATAATAAGTGCTGCTGCCTCAGGGTTGTTTTTGTATATTCCAACAATGATATCCACTAGTCTTTGTATGGTCCATAAGTCAACGCCAGCCTCAGGTTCATCAAAGATAGCCAGTTTAGCACTCCTGGCTAAAACCTGCATGATTTCTATACGCTTCATTTCGCCGCCGCTAAGTCCTGAGCCCATATCCCGGTCCATATAATCTTCCGGGCAAAGGCCTACATCGCGCATTTTTTTCCTGATAGATAAGTTTTTCAGCTTAGGCTGAGCAATCTTCACTAAATCTTGCACTGTAAGCCCTTTAAAACGGGGCGGCTGCTGAAAAGCATAGGCAATTCCCAGATTGGCCCGCTGGGTAATATTTTTGCCACTGATCTCCTCACCGTCTAAATAAATATGGCCTTCGGTATGGGGAAGAATACCCATGATCACTTTGGCCAGCGTAGTCTTACCGCTGCCATTGGGACCTGTAACACCATATAATTTTCCTCGTTCTATCTGTAAATTGATATTTTTTAAAATCTGCTTGCTTTGTCCATTATTTTGCACAGAAAAAGACAGGTTTTCCAGATGCAGCATTTCCTTTCCTCCTCAGATAAAGACAATAAATCATTACTAATTTTAGCATAACTTCAGATAATAAGTCTAACTACAAATAATCATAGCATTTACAAAAAATGCAATTCCTCATTTGTTTTCGTTGGTGTAAACCTCTACTGCACCAGCAACTCCCTGCCCCAATGCAAAAGTAGCATTCCCTAATTCAAATACCACCGGGCCTTTAAATGGGTGCTGTGATATCACAGTCAACTCAGCTCCGGGAATAAGTCCAATCTGGAATAAGCGCCGGGATAAATTTCCGCCGTGATTGATTTTCAACACTTTCGCTTTTTGTCCGGGTTTCATATCCTTCAATGTCACGATCATCCCTCCAGATGTTCACCTGTTATTATAATAAATTTCAAATTAAGGCAGTATAAGATTTAATATGATTCCTACTAGAATCGAAGTGCTCATTCCTATAGCCAAGACCTTGAACAGTCCCTTAAAGCCTATTTCCCTCACGGTCATAACCATGACCGGGAGACAAGGCAGCGACAGCGCGATCATGGAAATAGCAATCGTAGCTTCCCGCGCAGTGAGATCAAGATTCAACAGTATGAGCGGAGCCAGATACCGCTGAAAGATGGTCAGCAGTACGGCAACAAAAGCTTCGGCCGGGATCCCAAACAAGGCCTTGGTAATATTCTCTATGGAATGAAGATGATTCAGCAATCCAGATTCAATCAAAGCACGTACCGCGATGCTCATAACCAGCAGAAGCGGCAGCACTTCAGTAAAGAATCCCGAAAATCTCATCTTCAACTTGGTCCACAAATTTGACCATAAAGGAATTCTTAAAGGCGGCAGTTCATAAATAAAAACTTCTTCCGCCGGCATAATATGGCTTAACACATAGCCGATCAGAATCAGTGTTACAGTCATTGTAACGATGATCACAGGCAATGAAGCCTGAAAAGTAGTAATTACCGAGGCTAGGATACCAAGTGTGGCAGCACAAGGTATTACTACGCTAAGCAATACAATGGCTATAAATCTCTGCTGCTGATTGGGCAGGATCCTGGTAGCCATCACTGCAGGAGTACGACAGCCAAAGCCAAGAGACAGAGGAATTACAGCCTGACCTGACAGGCCAAAAAGGCTGCCGACTCTTTCCAGTACAACGGAGTAACGGGGCAAAAGCCCTGTATCTTCAATCAATGACATAATAATACTGACCATCAACATGGCCGGCATAATAATGGTAAAAGGAACGATCAACCCTTCCGGAACAGCTTTGGCTAGTATGGTCGTAAAAATAGAATCTGGCAAATAGGTCAGAATAACTTTTTCTATTACCGCATTGACCGGTGCCAAAAGATCTGAAATCGGCCCCTCACTAAGCTCAATAAATTTCATCAAGACAAGGAAAGCCAGATAAGCAACTAACAAAAGAATAATCGTACCCAAATAAGGCTTATCAATAATTTGTTGTGCTTTGTTCATCCATTTTTTGGACTGTGAACCGGTTTGTCTGGTAACCATACGAGCGGTGTCAGCAGCTTTCTCTGCCCTTTTGAGGTCTTCCGCACCAATCTCCAGAAAACTGCGGGAGCAGCCGGCACAATTGCCATTGCAACTGTTTCCGTCAAATTTAGTTTTGATAATGGTTACCGGTTGACCTGCTCCTTTATCTTTCCCCTCTTTATTCCCTTTCATTTCGATCAAAGAGATTAATTCCATCAGGCCTTCTCCGGTATTTGCGGAAAAGCAAACCACTTCACTTTTTATTATCTGGCTTAAAAGCTGGCAGTTGATTTCAATTCCCATCTGCCGGGCTCGGTCGATTTGGTTGATCACCAAAATCATAGGAATACCCAGTTCCATCAATTCATATGTCAGAACCAAATTTCTTTCCAAATTCACAGCATCGACGATATTCAAAATCAAATCTATTTTTTGGGAATAAATCAATTCACTTATAACCTGCTGTTCAGCAGATGCAGATTTTATCGAATAGATTCCTGGCGTGTCATAGATATCGATGGTTTTTCCTGCGCTTTTAAGCTGAGTGGCAATGATTTCCACTGATGTACCAGAGTAATTGGATACTAAAAGAGGCCTGTCAGTAAGGCGGCTTAATACCGCACTTTTCCCTACATTGGGATTCCCTATCATAACAACAGCCATTTTCTAACTCTCCTGAAGACAACTGAATAAATATCTATAATGATAATCATTATCAAATGTCTGGCAAAATTTTTTATTTACAATTGGGGCAATAGCCGAAGAATTTCAGGTCATGATCAATGATCTTAAAACCTTGCGATTCAATTTTTTGTTCAAGACCACTCAGTAAATCTTCCTGTACCTCAGTTATTTTACCACACTTTAAACAGATAATATGGTGATGGTGATGCTGCTGTTTGCTGCCGGCATCATCATAAAGTTCATATCGGAACTTTCCACCTTCAAAAACGGTTTTATATAAAACTTCCATCTCGGTAAGTTTTTCCAGGGTTCGGTAAACAGTTGCGATGCCTATACCCGGTGATTTTTTTCGAGCTTTTTCCAAAACCTCTTCCGCACTCAGATGCTTGCCCCGATTCTTCAGCATCACTTCAAGAACAGTTTCCCTTTGTTCCGTCATTTTATAATCATTTTGTTTTAGTTTTATAGTAATCTTTTTTTTCATAGCCTTCCCCTGATACTGATAACTATTATCATATTGTTATTATATAATCTCCTTTCTCCATAGTCCAGTTAATTATTCCAAGCCTAATTTTTTCTCTCCTTCCAGAACCTAACTTTGACAAGAAGGCTGATTCTAAGGTAAAAAATAAACGACTCACTTTTCCTCGGACATATTAACGAATTAATAATGAAAGGCAGGTACATACATGAGGAAGAAAATTACCGCAATGGCAATCATTTTAGCAGTATTTTTAACCCCGTTGTTTTGGACGAATACGGTGCAAGCTGATGTTTACAGCAGCTACAATCGTTTAGCGGCCAAGCAGGATAAAGGTGAGGACTACAAAATAACCAGTTATGACGGACCTTCCAAGACAGCAGTTATCGCCATACATGGAGGCGGCATCGAAATAGGTACATGTCAAATCGCAAAATCAGTTGCCAAACTTACCGGTTCGGATCTTTATACTTTCGAAGGTATAAAAAAAAGCAGAAACAGTATTCTTCACATCACATCAACCCGCTTTAATGAACCCATTGCCAAAAAGTTAGTGGCAAAATCCACACGCACCCTTTCCATCCATGGCTGCACCGGATCATCCAGGGCAACCCTTGTAGGCGGAAGGGACAAGGCACTTGCTGCCAGGGTCAAAGCCGAACTTAAAAAAGATGGTTTTATAATTAGAACCCCCAAAAACAGCCTTAGCGGATGTCATCCCAGCAATATTTGCAATAAAAATGCATCCAAAAAAGGCGTGCAGTTGGAACTGACCTATGCCATGCGTAAAGCTTTATTAAACAACAAGAGCCTTTACAATAAATATGTAAATGCTCTGGCAAGGGCATTATAGGAAATATGTCATGATCGGGGCAGGTTATAGATAACTATTCTTCACTATAAGAGACAACTCTGCCCCGATTAATAAAATCCCGATGACTAAATAATTCCAGCTTATTTCCTTCAGCATCTTCTTCATAGTCATAATGTTCAATAAAATCAAAAGCAACCTGTGTATTTATTGTTTTTTCAGCTCCTTTGAACATACCCCCTGAACTAAAGCTGTAAATGCATAAATCTTTATTCTGGCTTACCAAAGTAATGATTCCTGTTTGCATTACTTTATCTTCGCTGAACACAATGGGTAAAGAATTTTCTAAATCAATAGTTTTAGGTAATTGATATACTTCGCAGCAATTATCATGCAATAACAAGGTAATCTCCTCTATAGTCAGCAATGACGCTGCTTCCGCCAGTTCCCTGGCTTGGCTGGCACGCTGTTCATAAAGACTCATTTTTATTTCCATATAGACCAGGCTATGCATGGTAAAACCAATAACAGCTATAAGACTTAGGAGAAGCAGACAATAAATCAACACACTCCCCTGTTGATTTTTGTTATCCATTTGGTTCTCCTTTCCTGCTCTTACTCTGCTATTATCCTGTTACTACAAACCGCATTTAAAGTATATTTGTTTCCAATCAATCCTGAAGTTACCGAAAAACTAATTAAATTTTCCTGCTGATTAAAACTCAGAGCAGCAACTTTTTCGGCTATGGGAATTTTTGTTTCGCTATGGCGGTATACCGTATCTCTCTCCAAATAATAAGATATTTTTTCAGTTTCTCCGGTAATAACAATTCTTCTATCTCCAATGAGAGCAATTTGTTTTGCACTTCTTATGTCTTTATTAATATTTGTCGCTACCATCCTAGCATTATATTGTGCATCGATAGCAGTAATATTGATTTTATAAGCGTTTGTAAAAAGATAAAATATCATAAAAAGCAGACTGATTATTATCGATGATAAAGCTAGTGCTAAAAGCACTTCGACAGCGGTCATTCCTTTATTATTTAGCATTAGTAATCCCTTCTTATTACACTGTGCATTTCTAACTGATGTGACTGATTTCCCTCCATCCAATCAACAGTAACTTTGACAGCTTTTAAAAAAGGTCTGTTTTCAATATTGCTAACTAGAATCTCTGCTTCCATACCTTTAGGCGATGTAATCCCCATAAAACTATCACCTACCTGATGAAAACCATTCTCTATTTCCTCAGTTCTTATGGCTTCAATCAGTGAAACAGCAAAAACACTTGCGTTAGTATTATTACGGGCTTTAATTGTTAGACTGGATGATAAAACAATAATATAAGTCATTTGAAAAATGAGTAAGACAATAAAAATTGAAACTAATATTT
>JAAZFJ010000258.1 GCA_012511795.1 Syntrophomonadaceae bacterium | reverse complement strand
TCCGCTTTAATCAACAGGTCGCTGTAAACCAGTGCCTGCTCCCGGTCAGATCCCCCGCCCATAAAAATCATATCGATATGGGGGAAATCGATTTTGTCATTTAGATTATGGGACAGGATTTCACAGTGATATCCGTATCCCTCGATCCTCCTTTTCAGGCATAGCAAATTGCCCCTGTCACCGTAGAGGTTCATTAAATCCGGATACAAATGTGCGATCACAAATGGTTTCATCTAATTACCCTTTTTCATTTCTTTTTATACCCGCTGCCCTTTCATTCTACGCAGCAGGTATTTCATAATTAATTAGTTACTTCCGGATACCTGTCGTTTTTCCGTTGTTTCTGCCGCTGACTTCTGCTGCAGCTTCAAAAGGATCTTACGGCAGGCAAATAAGGCTGTATAGGTACAGAATATGTAAGCTGCTTCACAATCCATCTTCACAGCCATTTCTATGCCTTCCTGCAGTCGTGATTCAATCTGTATAAGGTCGGTGTCAAAACCGGTATACTTGATGCGTAAAGCCATATCACCGCTGCGCTGCCCGGAACAAATCACTTGTTTGATATTGGTTTCCGGTAAGGCTATTTTCTCCATATCTGCATCCCAGATCCAGGAGATATCACGGCCGTCTGCAGCATTGTCATTTAAAGCGATAAACAAACTTTTTTCAGCCGTATCCTGCCTGAGTGCGTTTAAACTTTGATTTATCCCGGTGGGATTTTTCACCAAGACCAGAAGACATGTTTTGCCGCCGATGATAAACTTCTCCATTCTCCCTGCCTGGGGCTGATTATAGAGTATCGACTTTTGAATGACTTCATCATCAATTCCCAGGTATTTGGCCATGGAAACCGCAGCCAGGATATTGTATGCATTATAAAAACCATGATAGGGACTTTTTATTAATAGTTGGTTAATACGAAAACTGATGCCCGGATTCATTTCAAGGTCATGGCCGCTGAAATTCATTTGGGGATTACGGTTATCACAATGGGGGCAATGGTATTTGCCTAGCTGGGCATAATGGAATCTTTCATAGTTTAGTTCCTGACCGCAAACTACACAATAGCGTCCTTCCCGGCTGTCCGCACCGGAGAATTCATCATAAATGGTTTCCGTAAAGCCGTAATACCAGGTTTTAAGGCCTGTTTGCCTTTGAAAATCAGAAAGCAATGGATCATCAGCGTTTAATATCAGGTCCAGATTTTTTTCATGAATTGCGTCTTTGATAACCCGCACCGTATAATCAAGTTCCCCGAACCTGTCCAACTGGTCACGGAAAAAATTGGTGATCAAAAGAACCTGAGCCTGAACCTCCTGTAAAACAAGAGGTACATTGGCTTCATCAGTTTCCAGCAAGGCATAATCGAAATGTTTGGTTCCCAGAAGATCACTGGCTTTTATAAAAGCTGTGGTAATGCCGGTAAGCATATTGGCTCCTGCCTGGTTATGCACAAAAGAGGAGCCGTTTTCTTTGAGGATTGCGGCTATCATATTAGTAGTGGTGGTTTTACCGTTAGTACCGGTTACAATAATGATTTCACGGTCGATATTGGCAGCCAGATCAGATAATATGAAAGGATAGATTTTACGAGCCAGACGGCCTGGAAAATCAGTTCCCTGGTTCCCTGCCATGCGGCTGAAAAATATAGCCAGTTTACCGATGAAAACAGCAAGTATCCTGCGAAAACCCATAATTGATTCCCTCTCCTGAATGGAGTAATTGTTCCTCTACAACAGAACTGGAGTATCAAAGCACCCCAGTTCAAAACTTTTCAATATTGATTATATACTATCCTGCTAGTTATTAAACCAGGAACCCACGTCAAGTAAACGATGGGGCCTGTAAAATCCTCTGCTTCTCAAGCCCTCATAAACCTCTTCCATCTTTATGGCCATACTCTGGGAAGAGAGAGCTTTTGCCTTAAGCAGTGCATTATCTTTAAACTGCCGGTACAATACATCGTTTTCCAGCAACCGGCATACCGCACTAGTAAATTCATCCATATCCAAATTAGTCAGTATTCCATCTACACCGTCATCCACCATTTCCTGGACACCACTGGCTCTGACCGCTACTACAGGCAGACCGGCGGCCATGGCCTCGATCAGTACCAGTCCCTGAGTCTCGGTAAGTGATGAAAAGACGAAAAGATCTGCTGAATAATAGACTTGGACTAATGTATCAAAAGGAACTGCACCTGTAAATACCACATCTCTGTCCAAAGTCAGCCCCAATGAAACGGTCAGTTTTTTTAATTCTGCCTCCAGGGGGCCTTGGGCTGTAATTACCAGAGTGGTCATCGGTTTTTGTTGATGGATCCTGGCAAAATTCTTAATCAAAAATTCCAGGTTTTTCTCTTTGGTAAGTCTGCCTACAAACAGCAAGATTTTATTATCTGCCGGTATGGGATAATGATCGCGGAGCCAATTGCCCTTATTTTTCACGAACCTGCTCAGCTGCACCCCGGTAGGTATCACTGATATGGGAGTAGTGATGTGATAAGTTTTCAGTAAACTATGGATCTCGGTACTGGGTACGATCACATGGTCACAATCATTACAAAACTTGCTGCTGAATTTAACTGTCATATCTTTAGCGAAATCCTGGGCTACCGGAAGATAATGAGTGTATTGCTCGTAAAGGGTGTGATAGGTAAAAACGATGGGCAAACGAAATACCTTGGCATAGTGCATTCCCACCCTTCCCATAATAGCTGGTGACTGTACATGGATAATGTCCAGTTTAAGTCTTTTGATCTGCTGCCTCATCCCGGGCATAACAGGAATAGCCAGAGTATAATCCGGATTGGTGGGTGCAGGCAGAGAATAGTATCTGAATACATCAGGTTCCTCTTCATTATAGTTAGGATACTTGGGTGCAAAAATGTACACTTCATGTCCCATTTTTTCCAACTCTTCTTTAAAAGAACAGATCGAGGTTACAACACCGCTGGTATATGGCTTGTAGCTGTCAGTAAATATTCCTATGCGCATTTGCGGCTTTCCTCCCTGCTTTTTTTGTTGCATTGGTTTTATTTTTCATTATTCTTCATAAAACTCATAACCTGCTACTTGAAATGTTTTCCCGAAATCCATGATTTCATGGGAATTATCATAAAGTTCCTGGTAATGGTGCAGTACTTCATTTTCTCTCAGCCTGGCACATGCTGAACAAAGGGTGGTATTGATAAGACGATCCAGACGCCCTAATTCTATCTCTTTTCCACAATGATCGCAAATACCATAAAGACCTTGATCAAGTCTTTCTATAGCTTGATTCACCTTTTTCAATTCAAATTCCATTAATTCCAGAAAAGCATAATCTTTTTCTCTTTCATACAATTCTGAGCCTATATCAGCCGGGTGCTGATCATACATGGAAATCTCGTCTATCATTTCTGCAATAGGGACTCGGAATGCTTCTTGTCTTTTGCGGATGTCTTCTTCGATTTCATTTTTTTTGTTTAATAGTCTTGTCCTATAGTCCACAGAATACACCTCTAACTTTATCTAAGATAGGTTATAAAGCCTCCCACTCGCAACTGCAATTGTACGATCTCCACCACATCAGCGATAAATTCTCCAATAACCGGTATATTGATCAGGATGATCTTCTGCATGAAATAAAGTACGATCCCCGCTAGTATTGTAAAACCAATTGCTGTTCCAAACCCCCGGGACAACCCCTGCAAAAAATTAATATATAAGAGGCGGCGAGGATTTTCCAGCATCTGTACATATTCTGCCAGGCGCATTTTTTCCATGCTGACAGATAATTCGTCTATTTTCCTGGCCAGTTTTTCCTGGCTGCTTTTTTTTTCATTAAGTGGCTGCGGCTTGTACTTCAATATAACCCCCCTCCTGTCTATTAATAGTTATTATTACCTTAGTAATTATATAACATTCACAGGATTAATTATTTAAAGCATGAATAGGGGCAGGGATCCTTCCTTGCCTGCCAATAAATGCTTCAGAGGAAAACTGACTTACAGCCATCACCGGAGCTTTCCCCAGAAGCCCTCCGAATTCCACCCAATCTCCCACTTTTTTGCCGGGAGCAGGAATTATACGGACAGCTGTTGTTTTGCGGTTGATCATTCCGATGGCCGCTTCATCGGCGATGATACCGGAAATGGTTGAAGCAGGTGTATCTCCCGGAATGGCGATCATGTCAAGTCCCACGGAACAAACAGAGGTCATGGCCTCCAGTTTGTCTATATTTAATGCTCCGGCTATCACAGATTCCATCATGCCTGCATCTTCACTGACCGGAATAAAAGCTCCTGAAAGCCCTCCCACATGGGAAGACGCCATAGCTCCGCCTTTTTTCACTGCATCATTTAATAATGCCAGAGCCGCAGTACTCCCGTGAGCACCTACCATTTCCAGCCCCATGGATTTTAATATCTCTGCAACACTGTCACCAACCGCCGGTGTAGGAGCAAGGGAAACATCCACGATCCCAAAGGGAACACCCAATCTTGCTGATGCTGCCCGGCCTACCAATTCCCCGGTACGGGTTATTTTAAAAGCCGTATTTTTAATAATACTGGCCAATTCCCCAAAACTTGCATCCGGATGTTTTTTCACAACATTTAATATGACTCCCGGACCGCTTATGCCAATATTAATGATGGATTCTGCTTCACCGATACCATGAAAGGCTCCCGCCATAAAAGGATTGTCTTCTACTGCATTACAGAAGACTACCAGTTTGGCACATCCTAATCCATTTCTTTCACCGGTCAGTTCTGCAGTCTCCTTAATGATGGTTCCCATGTTATAAACTGCATCCATATTTATGCCTGCTTTAGTAGTGCCGACATTTACTGATGCACATACCCGTTCAGTTATGGCCAGTGTTTCCGGTATGGCAGCAATTAATTCCTTATCCCCGTTGCTGTATCCTTTATGTACCAGAGCAGTAAAACCACCGATAAAATTTACCCCTGCTTCCTGAGCTGCTTTGTCCAGATACTGGCCGATTATAACCATATCCTCAGAGGATAATCCATTGCCTACGATGGAAACAGGAGAAACGGAAATTCTTTTATTAATGATAGGGATTCCATACAATTTTTCAATTTCATCCCCCACTTTAACAAGGTTTTTTGCGTAGTCTGCAATCTTTTCGTATATTTTCCTGCCGGTTTTGGTCCCGTCACTGTCGCGGCAATCCTGAATATTGATCCCCATGGTTATAGTCCTGATGTCAAGCTTTTCAGTCTGCAGCATTTTGATGGTTTCCAGGATCTCATCATTGCTTATACTAAATGGCATATAATCACCCCTAAATGTGAAAACCGGGGGAAATATATTCCCCCTGGTAATAGTTTTATATACGATGCATAAATTTGAAAATTTCTTCATGCTGGACGGTGATTTCCAGATGCATTGGATCTGCTTTTTCCTGCAGGATTTTCTTCAGTTCACCTACATCCAACTGACTGCCTGAAATATCTGCGATCATGATCATGGTAAAAAAGCCCTGTAAAATGGTTTGGCTGATATCCAGGATATTGATGTTATGCTCTGCCAAAATCGTTGATACCATGGCGATGATCCCTACCTGGTCATGTCCTAAGACCGTAATGATGATCTTTTCAGATTCGCTCATAGTATTTCCCCCCTAGCATCCGGTTAAAGTATTTACCACTTGGGAACACCTCTTACATAACGGGGTTTCATTATCTTTCCTATCCGTTGGTTCAATGATCCAGCATCTTTCACATTTCTGACCTGAGGCAGCTTTTACCGATACTGCAACACCGCTTACATATTCCAACCGAACGGCATCTGCAGCAGCTGGTTCCCCGGTAACTTCAACTGCTGAAACTATAAAGAATTTCTCCAGATTTTCTGTCTTGTTTAAAAGCTCGCTCCAGTTTGGACCGGCATAAATGGTTACATCAGCACCCAGTGAATGGCCGATGACTTTATTTACCCTGGCTTCTTCCAAAGCCTTGGTCACCACTTCCCGAACCTGCAGCAATCTGTCGATCCTGTTTTCCAGTTCATCATTAAGATACCCGTCCTCAGGCTCAGGCCATTCCATAAGCTGGATACTGTCAGGCTGTCCTTCCCGTCTAACGTGGCTCCAGATTTCTTCACTGGTAAAGGTAAGCACCGGTGATAATAACAGCACCAGTGAATTGATCAATTTAAACAGTACTGTCTGTGCTGCTTTTCTCTCCGGGTCATTTGGCAGTGAACAGTATAACTTGTCTTTTAGAATATCAAAGTAAATATTGCTCAAGTCCACGGTACAAAAATTATGCACGGAATGAAAAGCCACATGGAATTCATACTGTTCATAAGCCTGGGTCACCTTGCGCACCAGCTTTTCCATTTTGTGCAAAGCCCATTTATCCAAATCAGTCAAAGCATCATAAGCTACGGTATCTTTTTCCGGATCAAAATCAAATAAATTGCCCAGCATAAAGCGGCAGGTATTGCGGATCTTTCTGTAAGCTTCCGCACTTTGCTTAATAATATTGTCTGATACTGAGACATCATTACGGTAATCTGCCGATGAAACCCACAGCCTTAAAATATCTGCTCCCATTTGATCGATCATCTTCAAGGGGTCCACCACATTTCCCAGTGACTTGGACATTTTACGTCCCTGTTCATCTACCAGGAAACCATGGGTGAGAACTTTTCTATATGGAGCAGTACCTCTGATGGCAACAGCCGTGGACAGGGAGGAGTTAAACCATCCCCGATGCTGGTCGCTGCCTTCCAGATACATGTCTGCCGGCCAGCTGAGTTCTTTATATGTTTCCAGTACTGCCATGTGGCTGGAACCGGAGTCAAACCATACATCCATAATGTCTGTTTCCTTGGTAAAATGGTTTCCTCCGCAGGGGCATGTAAGACCTTCCGGGATCAGTTCTTCTGCTTCTTTGGCAAACCAAACATCAGAACCGTGCTTTAAAAATAAATTGCTGATATGTTCAATGGTTTCTTTGCTGATCACCGGTTCCCCGCAAGTCTCGCAATAAAAAATTGGGATGGGCACTCCCCAGGTGCGCTGGCGGGAAATACACCAGTCACCACGGTCCCGGACCATGTTATAGATACGGTCCCTGCCCCAGGCAGGAATCCATTCCACATTATCTATAGCCTCTAAAGCTGCCGAACGGAAAGCATCGATGGAAGCAAACCATTGTTCAGTTGCTCTGTAAATGATCGGATGTTTACAGCGCCAGCAATAAGGATACTGATGTTCGATCCTGGCAGTTTTCAATAGCATTCCTTTTTCCTGGAGCAATTCGATAATATGCTTGTTGGCATCAGTAACCAGCATCCCGGTAAATGGTGCTGCCTGTTCCGTAAATCTGCCGCTGTTGTCTACCGGAGAGATCACTTCCAGCCCGTACTCTTTGCCCACATAAAAGTCATCTTCACCATGTCCCGGAGCAGTATGGACACACCCGGTCCCGGCTTCCAGGGAGACATGGTCCCCCAGAACGATCAGGGAATCACGGTCATAGAAAGGATGTTTGCAGACGCCTCTTTCCAGACTTTCCCCTTTAAACTCATTTAGAATTATATAAGGATCCCAGCCTAATTCTGCTGCTACCTGACTAAGCAGACCTTTGGCAACCACATATTTGCTGCCGGCTGTTTCCAGTAATACATAGTCTAATTTGGCATTCAAAGCGATCCCGGTGTTGGCCGGAATAGTCCAGGGGGTAGTGGTCCAAATCACTACAAAGGCATCTTCAGGAACCACACCTTTGCCGTCTTTGACCGGAAACTTAACGTAAATGGAAGGAGAATTTTTGTCATTATACTCGATTTCCGCTTCTGCTAAGGCAGTTTCACAATCATGACACCAGTACACCGGCTTTAAACCTTTATAAATATAGCCTTTTAAGGCCATTTCCCCGAATACTTTTACTTGAATAGCTTCAAATTCGGGGTTTAGTGTTATATAAGGATGATCCCAGTCACCTCTTACTCCTAATCGTTTAAAACCTTCTTTTTGGATCTCCACATATTTTAACGCGTAATCACGGCAATGCTCTCTGAATTTAACCACATTGGTTTTATTACGGTCGAGTCCCAATGCTTTTATGGCTTGTTGTTCAATAGGCAGACCATGAGTATCCCATCCGGGTATATAGGGTGTATCATACCCTTTCATCGAATGAAATTTAATAATAATATCCTTCAGCACTTTGTTAAGGGTATGGCCTAAATGGATATTTCCATTGGCATAGGGAGGTCCATCGTGGAGAATAAACGTGGGACGTCCGCTGTTCTTTTCCTGGACCCGCTTGTATATATCAGTTTCTTCCCAGAATTTTTGAATTTCAGGTTCCCTGGAAGGCAGGTTGGCCCTCATGGGAAATGATGTATTGGGTAAATTCAGGGTATTATCATATTTGCCTTTGCCCATATTTAATAATCACCTCATTAGTTTATTTATAAAAAATAAAAAACACCTTCATCCCCAGGGACGAAAGGTATTCTTCCGCGGTACCACCCTTATAGCATCAATTATATTATAATGCCTCTTGATCTTTTAACGCAAGCAACGTTCAATCCTCATTGATTTCGGAATGAAAGCTCCCGGGTGATTTTTGACTAAGTTACAAATAATCTGGCTTGCACCTTTCCAGACTCGCTGGGTATTTGTTTTACTTTGTCTACTGTCCCGTTCTCAGCTGATATATGGAAATTTTTTATATTTTAGCATATCGGCTTATAGTAAACAACTAGAAACCGCTTTCCAGGAAGGGGTTACGTTGTTATTAAGACTCAGTTTTCCTTATAACAAGATTTAGCGTAAGCTAATATCAGATATCCCCCTTCAGTTTATTATTTTTCTGCATTCTTCATTTATTATACATTCCTGGCAGCTGGGGTTACGAGCCTTGCAAATTTCACGGCCATGGGCGATAAAAATATGATGTGCCTCACCCCAAAGTTTTTCAGGAATGATCTCTTTTAAACTCATTTCCGTTTTTTCCGGATTTTTTGCTGATACCAGGCCGATCCGGTTTACTACCCGTTGAACATGGGTATCCACCCCCAGCCCTGGCCGGTTAAAGCCTACCGCCACAATTACATTGGCAGTCTTTCGTCCTACACCCGGAAGCTTAAGGAGTTCATCAAATTTCTCCGGCACCATCCCATTGTGTTTTTCAATGATGATCCGGACCAGCTCCTTGATATTCTTGGCCTTGGTTCTAAATAAACCTACCCCTTTGATCTTTTCTTCCAAATCTTTTATATCCATGGCGGCTATTTTTTCCGGGGTATCATACTCTTTAAACAATTCTTTGGTTACTTTATTTACCTGGTTGTCAGTGGATTGTGCAGATAGAACCACTGCGATCAACAGTTCAAAAAGGCTGCCGTATTCCAGCCTGGTTTTGGCATCCGGATAGGTTTCTTTAAGTTTGTTATATATCTTTAAGGCAAGATCCTGGTCGATTTTTCAGCACTCCTAAATAATTTTCAAGTGGGTTTTATCCGGGTTGAAAGTTCTTACAAAACCTTGCTTAGAAATGACTTGGTTCTGGGATTCTGCGGGTTGTCAAAAATCTTATCAGGAAGACCTTCTTCAATAATCAGCCCTTCATCCATAAACATAACCCGGTCACCCACTTCACGGGCAAATCCCATTTCATGAGTAACCACCACCATGGTCATTCCCTCTAAAGCCAGATCTTTCATAACTGCCAGTACTTCTCCCACCATTTCCGGATCCAGACTGGAGGTAGGTTCGTCAAACAGCATGGCTTTGGGCTGCATGGCCAAAGCTCTGGCAATGGCTACCCGCTGCTTCTGTCCGCCGGAAAGCTGTGCCGGGTAAACATTTGCTTTGTCTACTAACCCCACCTTGCGCAGCAATTCATAAGCCATATCATTGGCTGCCTTTTTATTAATTCCCTTTATTCGGGTGGGCGCCAGGGTGATATTCTGCAGTGTAGTTTTGTGGGGAAACAGATTAAACAACTGAAAAACCATGCCCACCTGTTGTCTTATCAGATTAATATCTGTTTTGGGGTTGGTCAATTCCTGTCCGTCGATAAATATCTGCCCTGAGTCGATTTCTTCCAGTTGATTTATACATCTTAAAAAGGTGCTCTTGCCGGAACCACTGGGGCCTATGACACATACCACTTCCCGGGGTGCAATTCTGCAGTTTATACCTTTTAAAACTTTCAGTTGACCAAAACTCTTGTGCAGATCTTTTACTTCAATCATTCAGTGGCCAGTCTCCTTTCCGTATATTCACCCAGTATTGACAAGACCTTGGTCATAACCAGATAGATCATGGCCACGCCTCCCCATACCCATACTGCTTCATAATACGTGGAGTAAACCAGTCTGCCCCGCTGGGTCAGTTCTTCAGCAGCAATGGCTGATACCAGGGAAGTATCCTTAAGCAGCATAATAAATTCATTGATTAAGGGCGGGATCACGATCTTATAAGCTTGAGGGAGTATTACCATCCACATGGCCTGGGGATAATTCATTCCCAGAGAACGTGCCGCTTCCATCTGCCCTTTGTCTACAGCCTGAATGCCTGCTCTTACAATTTCAGCGATATATGCGCCGCTGTTGATGGAACAGGTAATGACTGCAGCTTCAAACGGTGATGGTTTATCCATGATTAAGGGCAATACACCGAAATACATCAGCAAAATCTGGACAAACAAAGGAGTCCCTCTGAAAAAGTCGATATAGATAGCTGCTATAAATCGCAATATTCTGCTGCCGGAAAGTTTAAAAAGGCCGAATATCAGCCCCAGAATCATACCAAAAAAAACAGATAATGCGGTGATCTTCAGCGTCAGCAAGGCGCCTTCCAGCAAATATAATAAATGAGAAGTAAGTACCACATATCCTCTGATACTTGTTAAATAATCAATGATACCAGTATTCGTTATGATGTTCAGTGCTGTAACAGACATTTAAAGCTATCCTTCCCAAAAAAAAATTAAAAGCGCGAGATTGCCCGCGCTTTTAGTGACAGGCTTTATCTAATTATTTAAACCACTTGTCATAGATTTCGTCATAAGTTCCGTCATCTCTGATTTTTTGCAGTCCTTTATTCAGCTTGTTAAGCAATTCGGCATTGCCTTTTTTCACTGCGATTCCATAAGTATCTTCAGCAGCAAATACTTCGCCCACTGTTTTTACTTTATCTTGGCCTTCAGTATTTACATAATACATGGTAACCGGATGGTCGTTTATAACTGCATCAACCACATCGTTTTCCAAAGCCATATATGCTTCCCCGGTACTATTATAAATACTTACTTCTGTTGCTGCATCTTTTTCTTTTACCCCATTACATGCATCTGCCCCGGTAGTGCCGATTTGGGCAGCAATTTTCTTGCCTTCCAGGTCTTCCAGGTTGTTTATTGTAGTATTATCTGATTTTACCGCGATAATGAGTCCAGCTTGAAAATAAGGTTCAGTAAAATCCACTGATTCTTTACGTTCATCGGTGATAGACATAGCAGAGATAACACAATCAATTTGACCAGTTTGAACTGCCGGGATCAATGCATCAAAACCGAGACTGTTCATTTCTACTTCCATATTTTCAGCTTCAGCGATAGCTCTGATTAAATCCATATCAAATCCTACATATTCTCCGCCTTCCATAAACTCCATGGGCGGGAAGGTGGTCTCAGCACCTACAACCAATTTGGTTTTTTCTCCCTTTGCACCATCTGCAGGATCATTACTATCCGCCTTGTCCTGTCCTCCGCAGCCGATTACGCTGAAAATAAGTCCCATGATTAGCAGTCCGGATAAAATCATCTTAACTTTTTTACTCATTAAATTTATCACTCCTTTACTTTCTTAAATGGCTTTCTTAAACAACTTTTTTTAATACCTGCTTCCGATAACTGTTTATCGATATTAATTATAACCAGTTATTCAATTAACCACAATGAATAATTCAAATATTTATTTTAAAATACCCGAATACATCCCAATTTGCAGGTATTAATAAAAACTACACAGTATAATTATTCATGTATCATTTATAATTATTAATTACTTTTCATTAAGAATTATGTTAAACTATGTCGGTTAATATATAGTAAAAAGAGGTCTTTGTCTTGTCAAAATTTAGCCATAGAACACAAGCTGAATTAGCTATTTTATTAGTCGCTGTTATTTGGGGCGTAACCTTTGTAGTGGTCAAAGAAGCACTAGCCGATATCGGTCCTTTTTTATTTTTAGCTATCCGCTTTATACTGGCTTTTATCGTACTGGCTTTATTATCCTTCCATAACATCAGGCAAATTCGCCGCTCGACCGTTTTGGCAGGTTGTCTCCTGGGCTTTTTTCTTTTCATCGGCTATATATTTCAAACTGTTGGCCTTCAATATACCACATCCTCAAATGCTGGTTTTATTACCGGATTGAGTGTGGTACTGGTTCCTGTCTTTCATTCCATAATGCTGCGCAAATGGCCGGTACTTATAACAGTGGTTACGGTTATTCTGGCTGCATCCGGTTTATTTTTAATGTCAGTTCCGGCAGGCAGCTTTTCCCTGTCATACGGAGATCTGCTGGTACTAATTTGTGCTTTTGGGTTTGCTCTGCATATAGTGTTTGTTGACAAGTATTCCTACCGCCATAATGCCGTAGCCATAACCGGAGTGCAGATCCTTTTTGTGGGACTTGTCAGCCTGGTCATGGGCTTGTTTATCGAGCCGATACCCGCCAGTATATCAGCCAATACCGTAGTAGCCATTTTCATTACCGCAGTTTTTGCAACTGCCCTGGCCTTTTTAATACAAAATGCTTTACAAAAATACAGTACTCCTTCAAGATTTGCGGTTGTACTCACAACTGAACCTGTCTTTGCTGCCCTGGCCGGTTTTCTCTGGGCCGGTGAAGTGTTTACCATTCGTACCTTGATCGGTGCCGGACTGATACTGTTTTCCATGCTTGTATCGATCACTACCAGGAAGGCCCCAAAAACTACTGTTACCACCCATTCTTAATTGCTTGAATTTTACCAAAATTTGTGCAAACATAGAGATAATACCAAGAAAGGGGTATAAATATGTCATTTTCTGTTATTGGGGGAATCAATGGTCTCACAAAGATCGGCGATATTTATATGATCAAAACAGTAATGCCTTTCCCGCTCCGGGAAAATAACTGCTTTCTGGCGGAATCAGAAGATGGCTGGTGTGTCATCGATACTGGTGTAAATATTCAGCAGAATAAGGAAATCTGGCAAAAGGCCCTTAAATATCTTGGCATCTCTTTTAAACATATCAAGAACATCCTCCTTACCCATTACCATCACGACCATATGGGCCTGGCCGGCTGGATGCAGGAACTCAGCGGTGCAAAAGTCTTGCTGCCTAAGGAAGATATAATAACTTTCACTACATATATAACAGGTAATTACTATGAAGAAGTCAGGCAGGACTGTTTCCAGGCAGGTTGGTCAGACATGCTTACCCATGACTTGGTTGCTGATGTTCATTCCATTGAAATATTAGTCAGGCCTTTCCCTGAAATAACGGAACTTCCTGACAACTATACCTTTGATTTTGGCGGCACCACTTTCACATGTTTGCCCTTGCCGGGTCATACAGACGGACATGTAGTTTTGTACAGCCGGCAAAAGCGTCTTTTATTATCCGGTGACAATATCGTTCCTCATACCATTCTCCACTTAACCGACTGGCCTCACACCAGGCTTACAGATCCTCTTAATACCCATTTGGCTGGTTTGGATGTGCTCAGCGGCTTTCCGGTTGTAAGTATTATTCCCGGCCATGGAGATGTTTTTAACAATTTGGAGGAAAGAATAGGAATCATAAAAAAGCACCATATGAGAAGAAAAGAAGTGGTATATGCGGGCATAAAAGATGGGTTTACAGCCTGGGACCTGACCGCTGCACTATTTAAGGAAAGTAATTATATTCATATCAAGCGCCTGCTTTTAGCAGAGACCCTGGCTTATCTGGAGGCATTGAATGAAGAAGGATTAGTCAAAAAAGATATCTGTGGCAACAGCTTTGTCTATAAAAGAATATCTACCGACTTAAATTTTAATTTTATGGATAAACTCGCTGTCAGTAATCCCTCTTAGCTCCACCAGTTTTTGTGTTGATGTATCTCCCTTGATTATTTTGATGTTTTTCTTGGGCAGTTTTAGGAGTTGTGATAAATAAGCGATCAGCATTTTATTAGCCTCGCCTTCCACTGGAGGCGCAGTGAGCCTGATCTTAAGTTTTCCTTCCTGTTCACCGGCAAGAGCATTGTTAGCTGCCCGGGGCTGAACTTTTATTCCCACCCGTATGCCGCCCTCAATATTTGTGATCTGCAGCATCGTCATTTCCCTTCAGGTCAGCCTTTTCAAGACTCTCCATGATTTTTTTCATATCTTTGCCGAAAAAGAAGTTGGTTAGCTCTTCCACCCTTTTTTGGTTTTTATCGATCATTTCCAATTGCCCGTTGATCTGCCCTTTCAGCTCAGAATTAAACATATTCAGGCGCTTGGTTACATCCTGATATAATAAGAATATTTCTGCGATTCTTCTTTTAGCATCATTGACCATTACATCAGCTTCCCGCTGGGCATTGGATTTAATATTGTCTGCAGTCTGCTGGGCAACGATCAGGCTGCTGTTCATGGTTTCTTCCATTTTTTTAAAACGGTTCAGCTCATGCTCCAGTCTTAACATGGACTCCTTCAGCTGTGAATTTTCCACATATAGGGTTTCATAATCCTGGGCAATTACCGTGAGTAAGTTTTTGACCTCATCCTGGTTATAGCCGCGCAATGATTTGGAAAATTGGTGATTACGTATTTCCATTGATGTTATCAATTAGTTTACCTCCTCAACGAATAAATTTTCCTGTTACATAAGTGGCATTGAAGTCAACCCCTGGGGCAAAAGAGTAAAAAGTGAACGGTAATCATCAGCTGACCACTTTTCATTATGATTCAACCTGTCAATTGCTCTTCTGTAAATAGCGGTAATTTCAGCAACCTGATGCTCATTATAAAATTGCCCGTCGATTCTTACATATTGTAAACCTACGTTTTTTAACAGCTCCAAATAGTAATAAAGGCACAGATCATAAGGATGATATAAATAATTCCGACAATGGCTGTCGGTTCTTATTTTATATATTTGCCCCCACTTATCCAGCAGCCCTATTGAGCTTTCAAGACACTGGGCAGAACAGTTGTCATGGAAACTGCCCTGGCTTGTCAGACAATAGTCAGTGATCATGCCGCAAAGAGGCCCCTGTATGATCAATTCGATTTCTACAGGTGATATGAGCATTGTTTTCAGACTTTCATAATCAAGCTCAGGAGAGGCAGTAATTCTTCCCAGGCCATTATTGGCCGATGTTAAGGCTGATGCCCCGTTAGTAATATTTAACCCGGGCCCTCCTGATACCTGGTACCCAAGATCCCGGAATATTTTCAGGCTTCCATAATCATTGATGATAATACCATCAACATTTTTATTAGACTGGTAATCATCAGCAAGCTTGATCATGGCATTCAAATCATTTTGGGTAACGATATGGGGAGTTTCCAGCCAAAGCTGGACACCGGCTTTCCGCCCTGCAGCAAGTGCCTCTTTGATACTCTCCCGGTCCCATTTTTCCTGGCCTTGTCTGAAATGATCCAAACCGATGATCAAATTATCGGCTCCGCTGTTTATTGCAGCAACAGCACTTTTAAGGCTGCCTGTCTTTACGGTTAATTCTTTGATTTGTCCTTTACAGATATTTTCTTCTATCTGAGGCAATGGTTGGTCCGTAAAAACCATTGGCTGAAGAATCGCTGGTTCGCTGATAAAAAATGGTTCTCTTTCCCCCCTTGTATCCACTGCATCTTTAACCGGGATACCAAATAAACTGCCGGGGGTAAAGTCTCTGATCCTGCCCTTATTAAGTTTATCCATCTGGCCCTGATCCATAGAGTATCCTTTAATATCATCTTTGATCAGGTCGATTGCTCTCCGATAAATACTGATCAAGTGGGCAAGGTATTCTTTCTCTCTCATTCTTCCTTCGATTTTAAAAGATATTACCCCTGCCTTTATCAATTGATCAAGATACGGATAAAGGCACAAGTCATTGCTGGCCAGCAGATATTTGAAAGGTTCATTTTCAGATAACGCATACTGCCAGCGGCAGGGTTTGATACAGCGTCCTTTATTGGCACTGTTTCCGGATATAAAACTGCTGAGGTAACATTGCCCGGTATGAGATATACATAAATCTCCATGGGCAAAGAATTCGATTTCTAAATCGGTATTGTTATGAATCTCCCTGATTTCATCAATGGTTAAATTCTTTGAAAGAATTGCACGGGAAAATCCCAGTTCTTCAAGGTATGTAACTGCAGCAGCATTTCCAATCCCCATCTGAACACTGGCATGCAGCGGTATCTTTGCTCCCAGTTCCTGGTGTATATGAACAATTCCCATATCCTGAACGATCAGGCCGTCAGCCCCAACTTGCTCAAGCCAGGTGATATAGTCTTTCAATTGGCTGATTTCCTGATCATTATAAAGGTTGTTCACCGTTATATATAGTTTTTTGTTTTTGTCATGAAGCAGGTGGACAGCATCTTTGATTTCCCGGTCAGAAAAATTGTATTCAGGCTTCAGCATGCGCATATTGAAAACTTTTCCGCCCAAATATACAGCATCTGCACCTGAATCGATAACCTGCTCCAGAACATCCCACTTCCCCGCAGGTGCCAGAAGTTCAATTTTATTTAAATCCATTTTTTAAAACCCCGTTAATATCATAAAGAGCACATCATGTACCACTCTTTGCAGGATGGAAAGAATAAAAATAATAATGATCGGGGAGAAATCAATTCCGCCGGCAGTCGGGATAATGCGATGGAAAGGTTTCATTACCACGTCAGTGACCTCATATATAAATTTTATAACAGGATTATAAGGGTCATGTCTTACCCATGACAGAATAACTCTGATAATGATCAACCAGATTAGAACCTGAAAAGCGATATCTACAATATTGATGATTTGTAAAGCAAAATATGTTGACAAGCCAGTCCTCTCCTATAATTTATTCCCAGATTGTTTATTCTTTTGAGTGATCTATTTGGCACCTCCGAATGAATTAAGCAAGTTGTTTTTCCGCATTCCACGGTAATCCTTGGATATTTCTACATTGCTGGGAGTAAATATGAATATGGTTTTCCCCAATTGCTGACTATGTCCTTCTAATGCATAGGTAGTGCCGCTTAAGAAATCTACTATTCTTTGGCATACCTCGCCTGGAGTGTTCTCCAGATTTAATATGACCTGACGCCGATTTTTCAAATGGTCAGCTAAAGACTGGGCTTCATCAAAACTCTCCGGTTCGCATACCACCACTTTCATATTTTTGTTGGTATGTATGCTGACTACATTGGGTACTCCACGGCTGTTTGCTCCATTGTTTTCTGATATTTCGATTATTTCTTCATCTAATTCGTTATTTTCTACTCCAAACCATGCCCAGAACTTATCCATCAAAGCCATAACCAAACCTCCCTCAATAATAATTTATTTTTAATCCAGTATAACCAGTGATCTATGTGCCAAAAAGGGAACTGCCGATCCTGACCATGTTTGCCCCCTCTTCTACAGCCACTTCAAAATCCTGGGACATTCCCATTGATAAATACTTCAAGTTGCAGTTAGTGTAATTATTCTTGGCCATTTTGTCCTTAATCAAGGCTAATTCCTTGAAAATTGGTCTGGCTTCTTCTGCTTTTGCAAGAAGCGGTGCCATGGTCATAAATCCTTTGATTTCTATCATTTTAAGCTGACCCGCCGCTTCCAAGAATTGTTCCACATCATCGGGATCAAGGCCATATTTCTGTTTTTCTCCGGAAATATTCACCTGTAATAATACCGGTACTGTTTGATTTACTGATATAGCAGCCTTATTCAATTCTTCTGCCAGCCGCCAGCGATCAAGGGAATGGATCAAAAAAACCCTGCCGATCACATCTTTTATTTTGTTGGTCTGCAGATGACCGATTAAATGCCACCTGGCTTCAGGCAATGTGCTTTGCTTCAGCTTAAACTGCTGTACCCGATTCTCGCCAAAATCCCTGATTCCCAGGTCATAAGCCTGTAAAACAGTGTCTGCATCGACTGTTTTGCTGACCGCGATCATTGTTATGTCTGTTGGTTTTCTGCCGCTCTTGAGAGCAGCTTTGTCAATACGTGACCGAATTTCGACTAAATTTTGTTTTAATTTCTCCATAAAACCACCTGAAAATCCTTCGCATTTAATATTACCATATTTTTGGCGATTAATATAATAAAATCTACCTTTTTATTGGTTTTACAACCATATTAATGTAAAATCATGCAAATCTTTTTTGTATATTGACGG
>JAAZFJ010000257.1 GCA_012511795.1 Syntrophomonadaceae bacterium | reverse complement strand
TTTCATTTGCCAGAGGCCTGGGCGAATTCGGTGCGACGATTATGCTCGCCGGTAACCTTCCCGGTAAAACAACCACCATCTCGGTTGCTGTCTACTCAGCGATGGCTGCGGGTAATACCGAATTAGCTTATACCTGGGTTCAGATCGACCTTGCTATATCTCTTACTGTGATGATTGCGATGAGCTTGGTAACTGGTGGACCTATTAAGCGCCGTCCTGTACCGGATGCAACAATGAGGGGAGGTTTATAAATGTCCCTTGAAGTGGATATCGTAAAAAATTTTGAGGGTTTTACACTGAAAGCACAATTTTCTGCCGGAAATGAAATCATGGGGTTCCTTGGAGCTTCCGGCAGCGGTAAGAGCATGACACTTAAGTGCATAGCCGGTGTGGTTACACCGGATCAAGGTACTATAACAATCGATGGTATGAGGGTATTTGATTCTGCAAAAGGCATAAATATACCGCCGCAAAAACGGCAAGTAGGTTATCTGTTTCAGAGCTCATCTTTATTTCCCAATATGACAGCTGAACAGAACATTCTATGTGTAATGAAAAATACCGGAGACCATAAGACAAAGCGCTCAAAAGTACGTGATTATATGGCAATGATGGGCCTGGAAGGGTTGTATGACCGCTATCCTTCAGAGTTATCCGGCGGGCAGCAGCAGCGTGTTGCACTGGCCCGAATTCTCCTGTTGCAGCCGAAAATTATTATGCTCGACGAGCCGTTCTCTGCATTGGACAGTTATTTACGTTGGCAATTGGAACAGGAGCTGGCATCTGTTTTAGGTAACTTCGGAGGGACATCAATTTTTGTTTCTCATAATAGAGATGAAATTTATCGCTTATGCGACACTGTGGCTGTAGTGTCAGATGGCGCTGTAGACAGAATACAAGACAAGTGGTCGCTTTACGAGAATCCCAAAAGCTATGATGCCTGCCTTCTCACCGGATGCAAGAATATTTCCTCTGCCCGTCCTGTGGATAACGGTATTCTTGCAGAGGAATGGGGAATAACACTTTTCTGCGGCGATAAAATTACAAAAGGTGTTAAATATGTTGGTATCCGTTCCCATGACATTATGCTCACCGACAATCCCACGCTGCCGAATACCTTTGAAATCGAAGTCGTCAACACAATGCGAGATACATTCAGCTATGTAATTCTGGTTCGCAAAAAGGGTTCATCTATTTTAAAGACACTCCGGCTCGAAGCCAACTGGGACAGATCAGACACTACGTCATCCCTGCCTCATTACGCCCATATCCCACCGGAAAAAGTACTCCTGCTTTACAGCTAAATAATTATTGTTGCCCCTGAATAGATAAAAACATAATGTTGATACTAAAAACAATCAATTCAGGAGGTAAGAATAATGATAAAGGTATAGATTATGTCATTCTAATTCAAAAAGAGGATCCTGTTCACACAGAGATAATTGAAAGAAGGAGAATGATTAGGCTCCATAGAAACCGGCCAGGAACTTTTGCAAAGATTACAAACCGATGATATTTTTGTTGGTTTAATGGGGAACTGGCTGGCGCTGGAACCCTTCCTGGCAACCGGTACAGTAGATGCCTTGGTCATGGAAGAAAATTGTTCACCACCGGCCATTGATCAATATGCGGAGAAATATCAAATTGCTTTGGTAAGTGTCAGCACTATTATCGGAGTGCCGGGGACAGAGCATGAAATGCCTTACTATCCTGAAAAGGCTGATGAAATGGCAGAAAACTGTATCAATATCGCCATCGATAATTTTAAGAAAAGGCATGGCAATATCAAGCCTATGGTTCCCAAACGTAAAAAGAAAGCCATTGCTGGCTTTTCAACGGAAGCAGTACTGAAGGCCATCGGCAATGATTTGAATGTTTTAGTCGATGTGATTGCAAAAGGCCAGATCAAAGGGGTAGTTGCTCTGGTAAACTGTGCAAGCATTAGAAATGGCCCCCATGATTGGAATACAGTGAGTATTGCCAAAGAGTTGATCAAAAGAGACATACTGATCGTTTCTGCAGGATGTGGCAATCACGGACTGGAAGTAGCAGGGATGTGCAATCTTGAGGCTATTGAACTGGCAGGAAATGGACTTAAGGAAGTGTGTAAAGCCCTAAGCATACCGCCGATACTGAGCTTTGGTACTTGTACCGACACCGGCAGGATTTCCATGCTGGTTACCGCCCTTGCAGATCATTTGGATGGTGATATATCAGACCTTCCTATTGCTGTAACGGCTCCTGAATGGATGGAACAAGAGGCTACCATTGACGGGGCATTTGCAGTAGCCTATGGCGCTTATACTCATCTTTCACCTACACCATTCATAACTGGTGCCCCTAATTCGGTATAGCTGCTTACAGAAGATGTAGAGGGATTGACCGGCGGCAAAGTAGCTGTTGGAGATGATCCGGGACAGGCAGCCCAAGAAATAGAAGAACACATATTAAAGAAGAGAAAAAAGATGGGACTGGATTAAAGCTCTATGATCCATCCTGACCAGGCAGACAGGCAGTTTGAATCTTTCCAGGGGATTACTGGCGAGATCGTTCTAACAAAGCTTTCTGAACTGACTGGATAATAGAACCGCCTCTAAAAGGCGGTTCTATTACTTGATCATATAACATCTATAAAGCTAGTTAACTATTTGCATAAAGGGTCTTAATTACCGGGAATTTAGCTTCCTAATTTTTGCTTACCTTTTAAAACTTATTCGATCTCTTCTCCATCTGCAACA
>JAAZFJ010000256.1 GCA_012511795.1 Syntrophomonadaceae bacterium | reverse complement strand
GATTATGTCGGATATTTATTCCACAAATAGTAGGCTGGCCTTCACGCCCGTAAGCATGGCCTTATTTGGGCGTGAAGGTGGCCTTAAATCACCGGACTCGTGGTCGTCTTACACCGTAATACACAAATTGGAAGTTGATTGACTTGAAGCTCTTCGATGGTTTCTCTATAAGACAGTAGTGAAATGAATGATTGCCCATTTTTGGCTATAGTGGCTCCGCGTACAAAGTCTAGCTGTCCCCCAACTCCACTATATTGTTTAAACCCTATTCCTTTGTTGGCAGGTACCTGTCCAGTTAAGTCTACCGCAAGCGCATTATTAACTGAAACAATGTTTTTCGATTCTTACCCCCAATTTTCAGCTGCTAAAGCCACATCGTTTTTCCTGTTTATTTGCCATTTCTTAATATATAATATAAAATTATTTAAACATTAATGAGGGTAAAATAATGAAATTTGATAACTTGATAGGCTCACTTCTATTCGCTGGCACTTTGATTGGAGCGGGTATACTTGGATTGCCTTATGCATTATCAAAAAGTGGTTTCTTAGGCGGTACAGTAATTTTTTGCCTGGGTGCATTCTTTTCTTATTTAACGGCTATGTACATCGTCCAACTTGTATACATGGAAAGCAGTGAAGTTTCTCTTTATACTATTTTTCGCAGATACTTAGGACGAAGCACTAGTTATCTGGCTTTAGCAGGAATGCTGATTTCATCTTATGGAGCGATGATCGCTTACCCGATTGCTATTGGGGAGATGATGCATTCTCTTTTGAATGTGCCATATTGGCTTGGGGCAGGTCTGTTTATTGCCTTGATTGCTTTTCTTCTGACCCTGAAAGCGGGTAGCAGCAATAGAATCAATGCATTGGTAACCATTTTTTTAGTTGTCCTTCTTGTCTGGGTCATGCTCAGAGCCACGCCTGCTATCACGATAGAGAATTATCTGTTTTTTAAACCTTCCAGGATACTTGATGCTTGGGGAATTGTTGTTTTTGCTTTTGCAGGGCACTTGGTGATTCCCAGTGTTATCTATGGTATAAAAGCGAAACAAAGACAAGGTGCGCTGGTAATTACATCAGGCTTCTGGGTAGTTGCAACCTTATATTTTTTCTTTTTTGTTGTATCCCTAGGTATAATGGGGGAAGAAGTAACCTCCGTCGCTACTCTTGGCCTAAGTAAGCATCTGAGCCCTGCATTGAGTATCGTGGGCCAGTTATTTGCAATGTTAGCCATACTTACTTCTTCATATGGGATTGGTATATCTCTAAAGTTGACCTTTGAAGACAAACTCAAATTAAATCCTTCTTATGCCATACCACTCATTATCGTTCCGGTAATTCTATTCAGCCTATATTTAAGTGCCGAAGGCGGTGAAGCTTTTAGTACAGTGCTGAACTTTGCCGGAGGTATCGGTTCCGCTTTATATGTAGGTTTGATTCCCGCCATCATTGTTCTTAAGTTATCCAAAATCCATCGTTTTCCCCTTGGACAAAAAGGCGCTATCGCAGCTTTCCTGTTTTTCGGTCTTGCTATTGTTTACACGGTTTTTTTCTAGACCCAATCTCCCCATTGTTTGGCCATCAGTCCTGATGGCTAGTTCATGCCACAGCATTTCTTGTATTTCTTGCCGCTGCCGCAGGGGCAGGGATCATTGCGGCCAATTTTGGCCCCGGTTCTGATGCTGTATACACTGGCTGTATTGGCTTGCGATGACTTAACCTGCGGATAACAATGTTTTTGTTGCTCGGGGATTAATTCATAAGGAGTATGTCCCTTAAGTTCCCACCTTCTGGTATGATTAAGTACTTCAGCGACCAAACCACCCAGGATTTGAGCAAACTGCAAATCGGGTATTTCGATGAAATTTTTCAGCTGTTCAATGATATCATGGATTGAATCTTTGATCGGAATCATTTTTGAAATTTCCAATAAAATATAATCAGCATCATCCTTGGGAAAGGCATAGTTATGAATTAGAAACCTAGCCAGATCCTTCATTGCCGGAGTGCGTTCAAAAAATTCACTTCTACTGGCGTCCAGCAGCTGTCGTTTGCTAAAAGTATAATAGTCAAGCTCATAATGTTTCATTATTGCGGCTTTCAATTCCTTAGGGTCATTCACCCGTTTATCCATAATTCCATGTCCGGTAAACTTTATCTCTTGATAAAAATCAGATGCCGTTGCTATTACCGAATGATATTGCTTATAATCCACCCTTTGTTTAGTTAAATGAGCTATTTTATCTGCAAGAACCCATGGGTCCATGATCCCATAGTAATAGAGAGCTCCGCAGGTCATACTTATCCAATCTGTATTACGAGCTGCTATATTGGCAAGCTCCCGGTCATTTGCTGCCTGAAAAGCCTGCAGCAGTTCGTCCGGCATGAACATTATACGCTGTCCGTCCATGGTTCCGCAAAATGCCAGGCAGTATTCAAAAAAGAAAGACACATCAAAACCAAAACTATCACTAACTATGTAACCGCCTGACTGGGCAATTGTTTGCAAGAGCTGCAATCTTCCCTGATCCAGCAACCTAAGTGTATTACCCATGTTTTTAATCTGATACCTGGCCAGATATTCTGCCAATTCATTCTTATTTAAAGCGCTGATATTCTTAATATCTAGATTGCGCCTAATAGTATCCAACTGGTCTTTGGAAAGGCCTAAGAGGCAGTCTTTAAGACTCATCGGCAGCTCTACCTGTTTCCAAAGTTTTTTTATCCGTCTGGCTTCAGACTTGAGTGCGTACGCTTCACTACGAGCGAGTGCATCCCTTAAAATCTGATCAATCTCTAAGTCCTTCTTTCCAGGCATAACCTTAATATCTCCTTTTTCTACCGCTATCTTCCTTTTAACTATGTTGAAAGGAAGATAGGCAGGCACTGTTATTTATTAGTTGTCCTCTTGCTGGAGATGATTATTGTACAATTTTACGATTAATATATAAGCACCATAATATTGTAATTTTATCATAGGATATTGTATTCCTGATACATTTATGAGGCAAAATATCTTCCCATATAGCAGAAATTGCAAGAATTATTCCCCCAGGAAAAAAGCAGCGATTACTATTAAAACACTATGATTTGTTCCCCGATTCTCACAAGGACAATCTAAAGTTTCTGATGAAGAAAGGCAGGTTTGGGTGATTGTTTGGGAGACTATTCCCCTACCCTATTATCTTAGTAGGCTGGGAATAACCATTCTCATTACTGGTATTTACGTCGGGTATTGCGTTGTAATGGCAATAGAAAAGATTTATCTTGGGGCGGCAGAAGACACCCTCCTCTAAGCGGTAGCGTAGGTGAGTGAT
>JAAZFJ010000255.1 GCA_012511795.1 Syntrophomonadaceae bacterium | reverse complement strand
ATGTTTGGATGACGCATCTTTGTATTGTATTTTTACAAAAATTATGAACTATTAGCCGCCCTCACTTATTGCCACATCTTATAACTATCAACCAAAAACTATTTTGCAGAGAACCGTCCCCTGTAAACCAGGGGAATATTCATTCTTTCATCAACTTTAATTACAGCCAGCTCTGTTTGCCTATCTGGCACTATTGGATGGGTTGGTCTGGTGATTCCCCATACAGCACGGATGATTATTGGCTCGGATAATAAAAAAATGTTGCCTATTGCTATGATATCCGGGGGAATTTTTATGCTCATTATAGATATACTTTGCAGAACACTGACTTCTGCTGAGCTAATGCTGGGCATTTTAACCGGGGTGATAGGGGCACCATTCTTCATATTTATTCTATTCAAACAAAGGAGACAGGTTAATTGATTCTTGAAGTAAAGGATCTGAGTTTTAAATATAATAATAATCGACTGATCTTCCATGATGTTAATTTTAATGTAGACAGTGGTGAGGTACTTTCCATACTTGGCCCCAATGGTTCAGGTAAATCTACACTACTTAACTGCATTGCTAATCTTTACAAGCCATTATCTGGAGAGATCCTGCTCAATGGAGGCCCTATCTCAAAAATGAATCTTCGTCATATAGCACAGATTATCGGATATGTTCCCCAAATCCATATCCCTACTTATGCCTTTACTGTTAGAGAATTTACTGTTATGGGTCGTACTCCTTATATAGGGGCTTTTAAAACGCCAAGTAGAACAGATTACAAAATTGCAGATAGAGCTCTAGAGCAACTTGGGATCTCTCACCTAAAAAACAAAGCCTACACAGAAATATCTGGTGGAGAAAGACAGTTAGTTTTAATTGCCCGGGTTATAACCCAGCAACCAAAGATAATATTGTTAGATGAGCCTACCGCACATTTGGATTATGGAAATCAACATCGGACAGTGCAACTTATCCGCCAATTATCTGATGAAGGATATGCCCTGATTATGACTACACATAATCCTGAACATGCTATTATGCTTAATGGTAAAGTAGCTATCTTAAATAAAAAAGGTGTGCTAGGGATTGGGCAATCAGTAGATGCCATTAATTCCGATACGCTTTCTAATTTGTATGGGCTCTCTATAAAAACTATCTATGTAGAAGAGGCCAAAAGAATGGTCAGTGTTGTTTGTTAAACTAATAAATCATTATCTTAAAATTTCGGGGTATGGACCCCAGCAAAGAAAAATTTTTCTGATACTATCCTATTCTGCCTTTGCCTGACTATAGGTATAAAAAATCATCAAAACAACAAAAGTAATGGTACTAAAAAATGAAAATAAAATCTTTTGAATTTAATTTGAGAGAATTAGCTGGTTCTATGGGAGATTTCGGCACACTTTTACCTTTGGCTATCGGCTATATTGTGGTCTGTGGCTTAAAACCAGCGGGTTTTTTGGTAATGATGGGTTTGTGTAATATAGTCACCGGTTTAATTTATCGTCTTCCAATACCCATAGAACCTATGAAAATCATAGCCATTGTAGCTATTGCCCAAAAATGGACTCCTTCTATGGTTTATGCATCAGGATTTGGAATGGGACTTATATGGATTATATTGGCTATCACAGGAATAATAGAATGGCTCGCTCAAATAACTCCAAATTCTGTAATACGCGGAGTTCAGGTTACTTTGGGTATATTATTAATGATGGAATCCTATAAAATGATCTCTACTTTTTGGCTTATCGGAATCGTTTCAATACTTATTGTAATTTTATTCCGACAGAACCGCTATACCCCAGCAGCAATTATTTTGATATTTATCGGTATGGGAATTATGTTTTTAAAGGGTCAGTTTGCTCAGATAAGCCCCCCATCTATCACTTTTCCTGCCTTTACCAGTTTTTCTTTAAAAGAAGTATGGCAAACATTGTTATTAGCAGGATTTGCCCAGGTACCGCTAACCGCCACCAATGCCACTATCTCTACCTCCTCATTAATAAAAACCTATTGGCCTGAAAGAAATGTACCTGCAAGACAGTTAGCATGGAATCAGGGAATTATGAATGTAATTTTGCCTTTTTTAGGAGGCATGCCTACCTGTCATGGCGCTGGAGGGCTAGTAGGTCAGTATTATTTTGGAGCCAGAACTGGAGGAGCT
>JAAZFJ010000254.1 GCA_012511795.1 Syntrophomonadaceae bacterium | reverse complement strand
AGTTTGGTTCAGCAGCCGAAAACGGCGAACCAAACCGGATCGCCCAGGATTTAATGGACTTTTGCTATGATTATTATACTTCACAGAAAAATTATCGCGGCGGTATCTACTGGCCCGGTTACTGGTCTATTAGTTATCATGTTGGTTTCGGGATGCTTTCAGGAGCTCTGCCCTCAGGAAGAAAACGCGGCAAAGCCTTTACTCCTGGCCTGACACCATCCCCGGCAGCATCTGACCAGGTTCTGGACAACATTCTTGATGTAAGCAAGCTTAATCATTTGAAAATGCCCAATAACATTGCTTTCAATGTGAAGCTGGTTCCCCACCCAGGTGATCCCCAGGAAGAAGTGCTGGATCAATTTGCCGGCTACATCAAGAGTTATATGGAAATGGGCGGCATGCAATGGCAGTGTAATGTGATCAATTCTGACACCATGCGTGAAGCCATGAAAAATCCTGATGACTACCGCTGGCTCATCGTCAGGATCTCTGGTTATAATGCCTATTTTGTAAAGCTGAATGCCAATATGCAGGAAGAACTCATTGAAAGAGCGGAGTATATGAGCCGATGAAAACAAATGTCACCTATCCTCTGGTTGCAGACTTGAAAAGAAATTCTCTGGATGACGGACCAGGCATCAGAACCGTGGTCTTCATGAAAGGGTGCCCCCTGTCCTGTGTCTGGTGTCAGAATCCGGAAACAAAATCACCCCGGCAGCAGATCGCCTATGAAGCAGATAAGTGCATGGGCTGCCATGAATGCATGAACGCTTGCATGAATGGAGCCATTGAGATCAAGGAAGACGGAAGTTACCCTGTTGACCAGGAAATATGTCAGCTATGCGGAAAATGCATCGAGGCGTGTTTAGCTCAGGCCCTGCATTTTGCCGGCACTGCCTATAGTCCGGAGCAACTGTATAAAAAGCTGATCAAAGACGAAGTTTTTTATAAAAACTCCCATGGCGGGGTTACCTTTTCCGGGGGTGAACCGACCCTGCATCTTTCCTATCTGGCGGAAGTGGCGCAAAAACTGAAGCAAAGAAATATCCACATCTGTCTGGAGACCTGCGGTTTTTATAATCGGGAAAGATTTGAAACGGAACTGCTGCCTTTCATCGATCTGGTCTATTTCGATATTAAAATCTATGACCGGGATCAGCATAAGAAGTACTGCGGTGTTTATAATGACATCATACTGGAAAACTTCGCAGCTCTTTTCAGAAGCAATAAAGTTAAAGTACTGCCTCGTATCCCGTTGATCCCGGGCATCACTATGGAAGAAAGCAACCTGCTGGCCATCTGGAACTTTTTGCGGGACTGCCGGGTCAAAGAGATCGGTCTGCTTCCCTACAATCCCCTATGGCTTTACAAACCTCAAACCATTGGCATGGATAGGGAATATGATCAAACAGAATGGCTGAAAAAAGAGGAAAAGGATATCATTAAGGACATCTTCCAGGAATTCTCCTTTAAAGATTTCTGATCGGCACATTTAGTTTTAGTGAAAGTGATCGGTCTTTTGCAAGAGGATTTTTCTTACATGAAAACTTATGCTTAAACACAAAAACCTCGCAATTCCTTGTGGTTTTGCGAGGTTTTTGGTGAAGGAGACGTCTGTCAAAATTTTAGAATCCTACAGCAAGGTCTTTGGGCATCACAATGGGTTTGTCCGGCCTGATCTGATATATTGCCGGGATAACCGGTCCTTGAACGGTAAATTTGCTGCCTGCTGTATATGCGCTGGCTGGTAAAACTCTGCGCACTTCTATGAGGCTCGAACCATACCAGTAGGAAAAATCATCGATTATCCCTATTGCGGTGGGGTTCCCCTTGCAGGTATTTATAATACAGGGCTTGCCGTTTATTTTGCCCATGTATATAGCTACATGACCAATATGTGTTCTGGCTGGTGCATCAGAGTTCCAGAAGGTGAATATGTCGCCGGGTTTTAAATTCTCTATGCCTGTCAGGGCATATTTAGATGAGCCGGGAATTTTTTTGGCATAGACACCTTGTACCTTGACACCCACAGATCCGTAGTTTTTCGCTGCTGAAGTAATGGAATATCCGAAATCCTTGTAAACCAGGGAAACAAAATTGGAGCAGTCGATATAACCACTAGAAGCATATTTTGAATGCCCGTATTTCATATAACCATGTTCCATGTACCAAATGGCGCGCCCCACCAGGCTCTGAGCAAGGCTGCCGTCAAAGTTTGCTCTAAAAGAGTCAACTATCGGTTTTTCATGACTGTTGTAATGACTGATACTGGCTGCACTGGGAAACTTAGCGGAGGCCGATACCTTGGGTGATGACACCCCGGTCAATGCATTTTTCAAGGCAGTCTTAGTTATAGGGCCGACAATACCATCAGTTTTTAATCCCCGGGATTTTTGAAAATTCACAACAGCATCATGAGTTTTTGAACCAAACCAGCCATCAATACTGTATGTGTAAAAGCCTAATGCGGCAAGATCTTTCTGCAGCTGACTGACGGCTGATCCATTACTGCCCAGGCTCAGGTCTTTTGTATCACGCGCCGGCAAAGATTTCAGTGCCTTGTTCAGTGCTGCCTTGGTTATAGGCCCAACTATGCCATCGGTCTTTAATTTTTGGGACTTCTGAAACTTAACCACTGCATCATAAGTTTTTGAACCAAACCACCCATCGATACTATATGTATAAAAGCCTAATGCAGTAAGGTCATCCTGCAGCTGACTGACTGCCGAACCTCGGGCCCCCAAGGTCAGATCCTGTGTACCATAATCACTTGCCTGAGTTGGGACAGGTAATAAAGCGAGCATTAATAAGGCGAAAATACAACAAATAAATAATCCTTTACAACGTAACGTCAGCATAAATTCCTCCTTTAAAAGCAATTAATCAAGAAGAACAATTATTATCCTTTCAAAACATTTCCATCGTCTCCTTGAAATAGTAATTCGCGGTGGATTATTTACTACCTTTTGGTAAATATGGGTAATTAGATCTGGGCTGGTATTAAAGTAGCTTGATGGTTGGATTATCCTGGGTTCAAGATGCCAGATGGATATTATAGGTAAATAATGGCACAAGAAATATCATAAAAATAAAAGAGTTCAAATAATAGGCTGCTTGGAGAAATTTTTGTAATGATCTGAAATGAATTGAGGCAAAAGCTCTCTTACCATCAATTATAAAGAAAATAGCCTTAAACGTTTACGCTTAAGGCTATTTTCCATTGGGTAAAAGTTATAGTAAGTAGGATGAGATATTATATATATAAACGGGCGGCTCCTTAAAGGGCAGTCCCGGTTCTCTTCATTAATAATCTCCGGCTATTACCGCGGCCAACGATCAGTGTCCATGATTGTGATAAAGCACTTTTTTGGTATAAAGTCATTCCTCCTTTTGTTGGTACTTTATATTAATGCAAGATGCATGCCAGACTAAAAGGAAGGAAAAAGATTGCTTTTACATGAGAGATCAGGTCAAAAATTTATCAAACTGCAAAATTTATCAATTAGATAAATTTATGTTTGGAAGTTCATAAATTGATCCTGGAAAAACTTTGTCAGTAAAGCTTTATTTTTTGTAAGCATGTTTTCGCTACAACTAAAATAAAATATAGAATAAAAGAGAAACGCAGTTTAGACTCTTTTAGCGAAAGTATGTCAAATCAAACTGGAAAATCAAATCAGTGTTGACAAAACATCTTCATATGGTTATATTTATTTATAATTTAAAATTCGAAAGGCATTGACGGAGAGAGTACGTTTCAGCCGAACATTTAAGCGAGCCGGGGTCGGTGCAAGCCTGGCATTAGTAGTCTGAACCCGAAAATCACTCCTGAGCTGCGGACCGAACGAAAAATCCAGT
>JAAZFJ010000023.1 GCA_012511795.1 Syntrophomonadaceae bacterium | reverse complement strand
TTTTCACATCATCGTTTATGCGGTAGCTCTCGATGGCTTTTTGAATAGTCTTGTTATGGGTCCACTTTTCCAGACGCTGTTCCTGAAGGAAAGGCAATGCGGCATCATACTGCTTGGCCAGGGCGGTAGCGAAATACCAGGCGATCATCATATTGATGTAATACTCCTGGGATCGTACGCCAGCTACAAGTTCAAGCATTTCTGGTTTAAACTCCTCGTCCAGATAAAAGCTCATCAGCATACCGATCCCGAAGCGCACGGTATAGGTATGACTGGACTTAAGCCATACATTTATCTTCTTATATAATTCCGGCAGGTGCTTCTTAAATATCTTCGGTGAAATCAAGTCACAGGTAGCCCAGTTGTCTATATAAGGCAGAAATGCTTCCACAGCAGCAATGGCAGTGTCATAATCCTTGATCCTTTCGATCAAAAAGCCCTGCAGGTTGTTTTCCTCATAATAAGTATGGGGTAGTATTTTGAGGAATTCCGCAGCCTGGGGCGTTTGGGAAAACTCCCGGGCGAACTTGCGCAGTTCCGGGGTGCGGACACCGATGACTGTTTCCGGATTGACGGTAGGCATCAGTTTACACTGAAACTCCTTGTATTTTAGATCCTGCATTTCAAACAATTTGGTCTGAACCATCGCATCAACTCTCATTATTCCCCTCCTTTGGAAGTATGGTTATGTTCCTTTACTTCCTTGTTAATAATTTCATTCTGCTTCATTTATTCTTGGCAGCGATGATTCCAATAATACTACCTATTAACGCTCCTCCTATGATAAAGGGAGTAGATTTGAAGCTGGGTTGACCATTAATAATGTAATATCCGGCTTCGTAAATAATAGCTCCTAAGATAAAACCAACGAAACTAAACAGAAAACTCTTCTGCTTTTTGTTAAGTCTCATATCCTCCCCCCCTCTTCTTATTATAAACACCTTTATTTTGCCAGTAAACCCAATCGCTCAGGGAAGGAAAATCTATTTGGCATTTTAATTGACGCTTGGATACCAAGCCTCATCTTACAAAAAGAGTGTCCCGGTATGACGCCGTCTTGTTATAAAGCTATATGCCGATATTGCCAGCAGCACGATGATACAAATGATCACCGTGGTGATAACACTGGGGTACTGACCGGCAAACCCTGCTGCTGAAACGTGTTTGATATAGATCCCTGCATATGCCCACACCAGGACCAGACTGTAAACAGCATCCTTGTATCTGATGGAAACGGCTCCGCCGATGAGCATACCGGTAATGATAATAATAACTGCCCATATCGGCTCAGCAATGTTAAATCCGTTCCAATTCAGGCTCACCAGGAGAACAGTGGCATTGGCAATGGTCGCCACTGTGATCCAGCCAAAGTAGACACTGAACGGCAGTTTGATCATGAATTTTTCTTTGCTGTTCAGCTCTTCCTGCAGAATGTATTTCATCGTATAGATCAATGAGAGCAGAATCACGATCATAAGTATCATGGAAAGTGAAATGAGATCGTAATGCCAGGCGAAGATCCAGGCAGCATTTGCCAGTGATGAAACAATAAATAGAAGCCCCACTTTGTTCAGCAGTTCTCCTTTCACATCACTCTTGTCTCCCTGAAACAAGCCGACTTGATAGAGGACATATACGGCCAGCAATAAGTAGATCAATCCCCAAATGACAAAGGTAATTCCCGCCGGAGCAAATAGGTTCTGGTACGCCTCTGATACTTCCCCGGTGGTTACCCCATTTAATGGCAATGTATTGGCCAATCCGTTCACAATAACCATCACCAGATAAACAAGGACTGCTAGGATTTGAACCATCTTGTTCTGCCTGTTTTCCACGATAAGCCCCCCTTTGTTTTCTTTTCTTTTCTTTTAAATACAGAATAATAGAATTAGTAAATCGTCATGCTGATATTTTACTGTTAGTCTATGCAATAACAGGGAATGTGCTGCACTGCTGTGACATGCCAGCAACAGGCGCAGGGAGACAGTCTTTGCTTCATATCTCATTTCCCATCGAAACTTCATCTACATGTTCACTGACAGCATTTTTATGCAGCTTTTCCCACCATTTCGAATGCCTGTGTCTGACGTAATCCTGGTCGATTTTTCCTGTAAACATGCTTGCTACCAAGGGGCGGTTGTCTTTGATAAGGAAAGCCAGAAGGTGCACGATCACTGAAAACAGGAGTATTATTGTAAACAGATTATGGATCTGCGCCAGCCAGAAGATCGCACCCGGGGAAAATTCTGCCATGGGCAGATTCTTATATACTTTCAGGATCCCGGTTATGATCAAAACCAATATGGAAAAAGCCGTTACAGCAAATGCCAGCCGTTGTTCTGCAAGATATTTGTCATTTTCCGGTTCCTCTGCCAATCCAACCATGGAAGCAAATATCTGCAGCGATTCTTTGAAGTCACCTTTGCGGGGAATAACATCGTACCTTTTCGTCATAAACAGATAAGTCAGATAATAAATACTGATGAATATCAAAAGAATGGCTGCAAAATAATGCAGATTCAAAGTTACAGAAAAGTTGCTGGACCAGCTCAAACCAGGCAGTTGATCAACAAAGTATCTTTTATACATCGGCATTTGTCCGAAACCGCTGAAGAACAGTACAAATATGGATAAAGCAGTGATCCAATGGGTAAAACGAATAGCCAGGTCATGTCTTTTAATCTTCATGATCAGTCTCTCCCTTCATAATCTTATAAGCACTGATACCAGCTGCCAGAACCCCTGCTACCGGTGCCATGATGAAACCGCTCATCATCTTGGCCGGTTCTTCCATGGTGTTTTCAATAAGAGGTTTCATGTGGATCCTGCCAGGTTTCCCGTCCACATCCTGTTCCATAATCGCCTTGTTGATGACCTCAAAAGGTATTTTGGATAGATAAAAATTAGAAGTACCGCCATTTTCCACATTCCCATAAACATAACCATCATTCTCTTCTGCCCACCCGCGGGCATATTCACGGAGTTCCTCTTTATCGCCAAACTGGATGGCTCCTGTGGGGCATGCAGTGACGCAGGCAGGCTGCTCTCCCTTTTTGATCAGATCAAAGCACATATCACATTTGTACATTACTCCCCCGCCGGCATAATCCGGTGCCACTTTCAGATACAGACCCACACCTGCCTGGCGCTGGGGAATATGCCAGGGACAAACATCCCGGCATTTGGCCCCGCCGAAGCATCCATTGGGATTGATGACCACCGGGCCTTCCGGCATTTTGTCGTTCACTCCGAAAGGACAAAGTGTCGAACAGGGTGGATTATCACAATGCATACATTTACGGGGTAAATGGACTTTTACTTTTTGTCCTTTGTGTTCAAATTCCAGGTGCTGAACATAAGTCCAGTTATAAGGAGTAAGACGATTGGTCAATTCTTTTCTGTCAGACCAATCCTCATAGGTTTTTTGCGGCCAGTAGTTGCGGATCTCTTTTTGCGGAACCGGGAAATTGTCCTGATTTTTTATTTTACAGGCTGCAACACAAGCTGGTGTATCAAGATGCATGCATCCATCACATTTCTCCAGGTCATGTAAAAGCGCATAGCTTCCTGAAGCATTGGTTTTAGCAGCAGCTTTATCTGCACCGGATATGATCACAGCTGCTGCTGCTCCTGATAATGCCATTCTTTTTAAAAAAGTCCTTCGATTGATTTTCATCATCGTCCCTCCCTTTTTGATACCCCTCAGGGGTATTTATATAATATACTATCCCCGGGTATTTTGGCAATAGAATTTTTAAAAGGCAATGGGAAGGACGTCCCGCCGTAACAAAAAGAAACTCCTCATTACTGGACTTGTCATCAGCGGCGAGGAGTCTTACTCTATTCCACATTGGTATCTTTTTCCTTATACTCGTCGTCCAGATAGATAATAAAACAATATCCCGGTGTGGTGCATTTCAGATCAGGGTATTTCTCCGCCATCTTATGCGCCATTGCGTAGTTATAAGCTTGGCGGAGTAACGATTGCAAGAAGTTCGGCCTTCCCCTTGCCCACATTGATGAACTTATGAGGTATTCTGCTGTCGTAGGACATGGTATCTCCTTTTGCCAGGATATAGCTTTTCT
>JAAZFJ010000253.1 GCA_012511795.1 Syntrophomonadaceae bacterium | reverse complement strand
GTATCAAAACCTGTGCCGATGTGCTGATTTATTCTAATATTATAATGATCCTCATTAACCTTACGGCGGTGTATGGTTCACCATTTACAGGGCTGGCTTTGTCTATGCTGGCGCTCCTGTCCGCTGCCTATTTCACTTTCCTTCTTCCGGTATCTGAAGAACAGACCAAGGATGCCAGGGCTGCAGGGAAATCTGTGAGCCTGAGGGAGCCTATGCTTCTGCTGGTTTTGTTTATCGTGATCCTTACCATCAATTCAGGGCTTATGTATCAGGTTTTCAATCCCGCCTTTGCCCACTTGACCTGGCTCACCAGCTGGTATTGGGCCGTCCCGTATATCGTGGCCTTGATCGTCATGCGCAATATGCCGGGGAACATAAAACGGGCCTGGTTTTTATATATCGCCATGGCCATGATGATGGCTTCTTTTATTGCCTTTATGCTTTTGGACCGGTCTGCCGCCAGTTATTTTGCAGTGGATACCCTGATGCTGGGTGCTTGCGGGATCTTTGATTTATTCTGGTGGAGTATTATCGGAGAAATGCTGGATTACAGCAACCGGCCAGCCAGGGTCTTTGGCATTGGTTTATCGGCGAATGTCTTTGGGGTACTGCTGGGAGGCCTGATCGGGGTTACCCTCTCTTCGCTGGATCTGCCCAGCGCTCATGTGACGGTTATTGCTCTGGCAGTGGTCTGTGTTACCCTGGCTATTTTGCCGGTTTTAAACGGACGCCTGGTGATGCTTCTGAAAAATCATACTTACCTTATCAATTTTTCCGCCATGGAAGCCAGGCAGCAAAAAGAGATCATCGATACAGTCCAATCCTTTGAACCACTCACCCAGCGTGAACTGGAAGTTTTGCAGCTGGTCCTGGACGGAAAAAGCAACAAGGCCATTGCTGCTGATCTGGCCATCAGTGAAAATACGGTAAAGACTCATGTGAAAAATATCCTCTCCAAGTATAACGTTTCCTCCCGCTCTGAACTGATCAGCACGTTGCTGAAAAACCAGATCACTTTATAATCGCTATAGAAAGGCGTTTTTGCGGCTCCTCATCCTTTTGGGTGAGGGGCTTTTTTGTTGGGAATCATTCCTTTTAGTGACGACAAACCACTTATTTTCTATAAAAATTAAATAATTAGAGGCAGGCGAAAGGAGTTGATCGCTTCGTAAAGTTTATGACCGGACGGTTGGAAAAATCATTGCAGAATAATTACAGGAGGATAAAAGATGAAAAAGAAAATTACTTCGTTGTTGACAGCTGCTGTCATGCTGCTGTCCCTTTTTATAATTCCGCCGGGTGTTGCCCTTGCGGCTGATGGGACCACCTGGGACGGTAACGCTTATGAATTCACTGAGGAGTTGGGCACCGAGGCTGATCCCTATATCATTGATACCGCCGGGAAACTGGCCTATTTGGCACAACGTGTCAACGAAGGTAACTCTTCTTATCTGAGCGCTTATTACAGCTTGACCGAAGATTTGGACCTGAGCGGATATGATTGGGAGCCGATAGGAAATGGATCGTTTGCAGGTGCAATCTTCAAAGGTTATTTTGACGGCAATGGTCACAAAATTACCCGAATGAATGTGGATATAACTTCAGGTTCCTTTGCAGGATTGTTTGGCGCTACAAGTGGTGCAACGATAAAAAATTTAAGCGTTTTCGGGAATGTCAAGGTAGTAAACAGTTCTGCCGGCTGGGCGAT
>JAAZFJ010000252.1 GCA_012511795.1 Syntrophomonadaceae bacterium | reverse complement strand
AAATGATAATAAGGATATTGACAAGACTGAAAACCTGCTTGAAATCTGAAACGGCAATATTATAAAACATCAAAAGGGGCAGGAAAACATAGAAAATCAGCCGGTTGGATGCTTCAATAAATTCACTGCTGAATAATTTTAGCCTCATCAGAAGATTTCCGGTCAGAATAATGACAAAGACAGGCAGTACGATAGATAGTATTTCAAACATTATTAGGCCTCCGGGTGTAATGAATTACTTTGATCAAAAGTGCTTTCTATATCATACTGCAGATCTTGATGAATTAATATATGCCATTTTTTGTCATGGATAATTTCAATACATTTCTCCCTGGAAACTGCGTTCAAACCAGTTCCAAAGCTTAACCTCTCCTAAGGCTGGAGAATGGATCTCATTAATGTCACTTAGTTTCAGAAGTTCTTTGACCGGGCCGGTGACCACTACACCATATACATTGATACCATTTGCTTTGATATATTCATATCTTTTCGAGAGCTGCAAGGTCTCAGGCTCTCCGCGAAAAATTTTCCGGGCTGTTGATTCGTTCTGCATCAAAAACTCCATCGATCTCAGCAGGTATTCTTTATGCCTGGAATCTGCATCAGGTTTTACCGAAGAAAGACTCAGCATATTTCTTGACAGATCAGATATCCCCCACACCCCGCGAAAAGCTGATAGGGGGTCCTCTCTATCTTGCGGATAATAGGGATCAGCTTCCAGTCCGGTTGATACCGCATACCAGGTGATGTCCAAATCATAATCAGAGAGCAGCTCTTTTATTTCTTCCATGCTGAAAGTTCTGCTGAATGATACTGCCATTTCCCCCACGGTCCCTTCAGGCAATATGTCCAAGGCCTGCCAGATCTCTTCATCATGACCGATAATATCTGGATCCGTCTTGTCGGCTCCGGCCTCACTGAATTGATTAGGATGATAGAAATACAGGGTATTTTTAAAGCTGTTCTCCTTCCACTGCCAGTTCATATTCATCGCCGAAAAAAATTGGTTTATTTCCAAATGGCCGATCACATATTCCTCTTTCCCGATCCTCTTTTGCATGGCGTAACTGCCCCTGGCTGCAAAATACGGTTTGATGCTAAGACTGCTGTGTCCCCAGCCTGCTCCTGATAAAAATAGAGGAAAAGGTGAAGTTTGGGCCGGTACTGTAACATTTGGGAAAGTAAACTCCGTTAATAAAGCTGCTGTCTTCTGCGTCCTGTATAACCTTCCCTCTTCTCCGCCCCAGTTATAATAAAGGCTGGAAAGAATAGTTCCTCCTATACTGAGCAGGATAAAAAGCGCCAGTAAAAAAACCGCTGTGCTGAATCTGTTTTTATATTTAGCCCGCCGCAGGATCTTTTGCTGAAGCTTTTCATCAATATAAGTTTTCTCATTCATAAGCGGTAAAACACTTTGCTGCTTTTCATCTGCTGAGACTTCACTGTCAAACGCTTCCCGGCAATCCGGACAGTTTTTCAAATGAGCCTCTATTTCCTGTTCTTCAGCAAGCGAAGTATTTCCCCTTAAATAGTCATCTTTTACTTTTTTGAATTCATCACAATTCATCCTTCATCACCTCACGTATTGTTTGCCGGGCTCTGTATAATGAAACTTTTACATTGGCTAAACTGATGTTTAAAATATCTGCTATTTCCTGGTAGGAGAATTCATAATAATCCCTGAGTATCAATATCTGCCGACTTTTTTCCGGTAAAGCCCTAGTTACCTTAAACCAGTGGTTTATTTTTTCTTCATATAGATAGGTTTCTTCAGGCCCTGAGTCTGCTGCCTGGTATATTACAGCAAATAAGCCAGGGTCCGTTACGATCTGGCGTTTTTCCCGCCGATACCAGTCAACATAAGCATAATAAGCTGCTTTAAAGAGCCATGGACGCACCTTCTCACCTTGATAACTGTCCAGATGTTCATAAGCCTTGACAAAGGTGTCCTGCAGCAAGTCTTCGGCCGTTTGAGGGTGACCAAGAAGGCTTAATAGATAACGATAAATGTCATTCATATAGCATTTATAAACAGCTTCTAAAGAATCACCTTTCATCATCACCCTCCTCTCTTACATAACGGTTAAAGATAGAAAAAAGTTACAAAGACAGCCTGATTTTTGCATGAAAAATCCTGCTTGGGGTAAGATGAACATAAAAATCCTGATCTATCTCTTTATTTTAATAAATTACGGATGAAATATATGAATTCTTTCTGGCTTTTGAAAACGGAACCTGAAGATTACTCCTGGAATGATCTGATCCAGGAAAAGGGGGCTGTATGGGATGGTGTAAAAGCTCCTGCTGCGGTCAAAAATATGCAACAAATGAAGCCGGGGGGACCTGGCTTTCATATACCATACCGGCAAAGAACGCAGAATCGTAGGAATTGCTGAAGTTTCAAGCCTTCCCTATACAAATCCTGACAATGGCGGGGTGGAATTCAAAATCAAGCCAATAAAAGAACTGCCTGCAGCAGTAACCTTAAAAAGGATCAAGGAAAGCGGCCTTTTGCAAGACTGGGATTTGGTAAGACTGCCTCGTCTTTCTGTTATGACAGTTAATAAGCAGCAATGGGATCTTATCATTGATTGGGCAGAGCAGCTTAAGATCCGGTAAATAGTAAAGAGGCAGCAGCCTCAGTCTCTGCCTCTGTTATTGATCCCAGCATCTACGAATCATATTTGGCAGTAAAATCTGCATCAGACATGGTCAAATAAATAATGCCTTCGATCAAACCTACAATAGCCGGTATGGCGGTCCAAAAGAAAATCAAATATAAAATCCCCCAGCCTATTCTCCCCAGATAAAATTTGTGTACCCCTAAACCTCCCAACAAAATTGCCAAAACTCCTGCGGCGACTTTATTTT
>JAAZFJ010000251.1 GCA_012511795.1 Syntrophomonadaceae bacterium | reverse complement strand
GATAACGATTCCCTGGTTTATATTCATAATCCCTATAAACTGACTTATGGTTTGTTTTGCCGGTGTTTTTTTACTCTCTTTTATTGTTTGTTGTTCTGGTTCCCCTGCTTCAGCTTTTTCAATAAGTATTTTAAAAATTATGATTGTAACCCCGATTAGAATAAGAAAAATAAACCCAATTATCATTGACATGTAAAATCGTTCCCTTCTTTCTCCAGAAATATCGGATAGACTTTTTGTTTCTTACGATATTCCCATCTTAAAATAAGGTATTTATCCATACTTATCCCATACGATAAATTAGGAATATTATCGATTTTGATAAAAGCCAGGATTGCTAATGAAACCATGATCATGATTCCTAAGATTACTTTAACTATTGCAGGGAGAGGAATAAGACATATCATGAAAATAATAATAACTCCGGCCGATAAATAACCTACCTGCCGGAGCGACATTACTCCCCCTATCATTTTTTCTTCCCCTGTTAAATTAAGGGGCATGATGAATTCGTGCAAAACAACACCTTCTTTCTACTCAAAAGAACTACCAACTCCCCAGAACAGTCCGGCAATAAACATGGATCCACCAATTAAAATAGCACCTAAAAGGACATAACCAAGACCACCCATTGCTTCTTTTCTCTTTTCAGGTGAATACGCTCCACTTAGCATTTTTACACCACCAATTATAATAGCTATCAAAACGATGGCGCCTCCTAATGGCATCATGTATGCCTGGGCAATGTGAATGATTTTTCCAGAGAACTGTTCGGCAGTTACTTGTGATAACTGATTTGATAATTGGGTTTCTTCTTCGGCTAATACTGGGTTAGTAATAAACAACAAGGTTATAAAAGTAATCATTTGTGTTACTTTATTTTTAAGGTATTTCATTATTCTTAATTCCTTTCTATACAATAAGGTTAGTGACAGTGAAAATTACTATTACTATAAGACCAACATACACAGCTGTTTTTACGGCCGCGTGGAGTAGTTTAGCAATTATTACACCCACCAATCCTAACCCGATTAACTCATACCATGTTAATCCTGCCAGGGTTGGCATATTACTTAATCCCGGCAATGTATCTAACAAACTCTGGATTGATATTATTTGCAGCATTTCTATTAAATCCTTCCTTTCTTGGCACTCCCCATGTTTTACTGCCAGGGGGCTCTACGACGCATTTGTGGTACATAATTCCCGGCATAGAGATACCGAAGTATCTTAATCAAAGCCTGTCTTTTTCGTATTTCCCTGCCCCTCTATGTGATAGTGCTGGCTCCTATACAAAGCCAATCGCCTCTCAGACTGAGCCTTAAAAACATCATTTTCCGTATAAGGTTGAATGTAATCATAAAAATCCACAACTATACCGCAGGTTTTTCCTGGGGCTGGTCTGCGTACCCTTCCTATCTTTTGGAGTAATTCAACAATACTCCTGCCACCATGAGCCAGTATTAAAACCTCCGCTTCTGGTAAATCAATTCCCTGCTTCAATATAGAGGACGCAATTAAAATATTGATTTTCTTTTTTTTGAAGTCCTCTATTGCTTTTTGCCGTTCTTTTGTGGAGCTGCTACCGTGTATAAATGGCACATTTATTATCTCGGCTATTTTAGTACCATGGTATATGCTCTTGACCAGAACAATTACCTGTTTATCCGGGTACTTTCGGATTGCTTTAATAACTTTTCGGTTCCTTTCCCAGTGGTCGACAATCTCTGTTTCATACAATTTTTGATACTGCTTTTTACGGCACTTGTAGTGCATTACTGGTAGGATTTCAACATGCACAGGAAGAATATGCCCTTCTTCGAGCAATGCCTTTTCACTTATGATTTCTACTGTAGGCCCGGTGGCGGCCTCAATAAAAATCTCTTTACCATCTTCTCTGTAAGGGGTTGCGGTCAGGGCATAAGAATAAAAGGCATCTGTAATCTGTGCTACATTAAATATCGTTTCAGCTCCTAACATGTGCCCTTCGTCTATAAACATTAGTTTAGTTTGTTCCAGAAATGGCTGGAGCTTCTTCCATCTTTTATCCTGCTTTTCCCAACAACTATGCACTGTTTGTATAGACGCAATGGTTATTGGTTTAATGGTGAATTTTCTCCCCCCAACTCGGCCTATTTCAATTCCTAATGCTTTTTCATATACCTGTGCGGTTTGTTCTAACAAATCGAGAGAATAGGTGTAAAAAATCGTGGGTACCCCTAAATTTGCAGTGATTATCGCACTCAATATAGTTTTCCCTGCCCCGGTTGCCATTACCAGGGTAGCCCGTTGATCAATTTTACCTTCCTGAATCATAGAACATGCCGTCTTTTGGTATGATCTTGGAGTGAAGCCAGAAACAGTCACTTCTAATTCTTTTTCCGGTCTATTGTCAACTGGATAAAGGTTTTTTTGCTTAAACCTAAAAAGCGATAAGAACTCTTTT
>JAAZFJ010000250.1 GCA_012511795.1 Syntrophomonadaceae bacterium | reverse complement strand
CTTATTAGCTTACCAGGATCAACCAAGATTTTCTACTATTTGGGCGAAAATCACGCTATAAAGAGGGCCAATTAACAACATAAATAAATGCTATGCGGATTAAATGGAAGATTAGTATAAAATGTTAACAACAATTGTGTCACATTTGTTTTATAATGATATAATCTCAATCCCTGAAATAATGAGGTTTAATGTTGTTTGTGGTTAGGCAATTATCATAAGTGTTTCCTAATGGAATCACTCTTTAGAAACATTTAAAAGTGTTCAACTTGTATTGTCAAATGACGAAAACTCGGGTATTATGAGCAGGGATGAAAATGTCGAATATTTGAAATATACAGGTTATCTGTGGCAACCTGGTAGAAATATGCGGGTTATTTGTGGCATCCTAGTATTATTCTGGGCTGCCGGTATCATAAATCATTCCGTCTCAGGAAAGGGGCTTAGTATCGTGGAAAAAGCTGTAAAGCTAATTCCTGCCTGCGCAGAAGATCAGGATCTGATTGGCAGGCTGGAAGCGGACGCCGGAACTAATGTGAACCTTTGCTATCAATGTGGTAAATGTACGGCAGGATGCCCGGCGGCCTTTGCAATGGATTATCCACCTCGACAGATAATTCGCCTGCTGCAGTTAGGTATGGTTAAACCGGCCTTACAAGCAGAAAGTATTTGGATTTGCGCTACCTGTGAAACCTGTTCTACCCGCTGTCCAAGAGGTGTGGACATTGCTTCGCTAATGGATGCCCTGCGCCGGGAGGCCTTACGCCAGGGGCAAACCGATAAAAAAGTAGCTGCCTTTAACCAGGCTTTTTTGAATTGTGTCAAATTGTTTGGTCGTACCTACGAAGCCGGTATATTGTTGCAGCATAATCTGAAAACCGGTCAACCATTTAAGGATGCCCAGTATGGCCTGCCCATGATGAAACGTGGAAAAGTAGGCGTTCTTCCTACTAGAATAAAAAACCGCGACGAGATTAAGAAAATTTTTGAAAGAGCGCAAGAGCTGGGAGGTGAATAAACATGAAACTGGCATATTATCCGGGATGCTCTTTAGAAGGAAGCGGCATTGAATATGGCATGTCTATGGAACGCACTGCAGAAATTCTGGGAATTGAACTTATAGAATTAGATGATTGGAACTGCTGCGGAGCTACTTCTGGTCATAGTACTGACAAACTTCTTTCACTGGCATTACCGGCTCGCAACCTGGCTATTGCTGAAGAGATAGGGTTACCAATGCTGGCCCCCTGTGCTGCTTGTTACAGCCGTCACCGCGTCGCTGAACACACTGTGAAGCACGATGAAAAAATGCGGGAGACTATCGCGCGAGTTATAGACAAGGATATTAAGGGCACTTCGGAAACTCTTTCTATATTAGATGTTTTGGCCAATCATATTGGAGTAGATAAGATTGCTGAAAAAGTTACCCAGCCTTTACTGGGTATGAAGGCTGTCTGTTATTATGGGTGCCTTTTGGTTCGGCCCGTAGAACACACTGGTTTTGATGATCCTGAAGATCCGCAAACCATGGACGTGGTAGTAAAAGCTCTGGGAGCAGAAGCCCTGGATTGGGCATATAAAACCGAATGCTGCGGCGCTTCCTTGCTTACCTCCCGGCCTGATGTAGGAAATACGATGCTTTATGAGGTTCTTCGCAATGCTCAAGAAGTTGGTGCGGAGTGTATTGTAACCGCCTGCCCCCTATGCGGAATGAATCTGGATATGCG
>JAAZFJ010000249.1 GCA_012511795.1 Syntrophomonadaceae bacterium | reverse complement strand
GCCCGAGGCGGACGGGGTGGCCGGGGAAATGCCCGTTTTGCATCTCCCGCCAATAAAGCCCCTTCTTATTCTGAAAATGGAGAACCAGGGGAAGAAAAATGGGTCAGACTTGAGCTTAAACTCCTGGCGGATATCGGGCTGGTTGGATTCCCTAATGCCGGCAAGTCAACGCTGATTTCCCGGGTGTCAGCAGCCAAGCCTAAAATTGCAGACTATCCCTTTACTACTTTGGTGCCTAATTTGGGAGTGGTGCAGCTAAAAAGCGGCGAATCATTTGTGGTGGCAGATATTCCTGGCCTCATTGAAGGTGCTCATGAGGGAGCAGGACTGGGACACCGCTTTTTGCGCCATATAGAAAGGACAAAGGTGCTTATTTTTGTGCTGGATGCTGCTCAGACTGAAGGCAGAGATGTTTTGGATGATTATAATACACTTTGTGAAGAATTGAAAAAATTCAGGGCAGATTTGACCAGAAAACCTTTTTTAATTGCTGCCAATAAAATAGACCTTCCCGAAGCTGAGGAAAATGTTATCAGACTTAGGGAAAAGTTTAAGGATAATATTATTTCAATATCGGCAGCCACCGGCCAGGGAACTAATGAACTGATGAAGAAAGCTTATGAACTGCTGTGCAAGGTGCCGGCTGAAGAAGTTACAGCAGGAGACGAAATCGTAGCACACAGATTTAACGAGGAACCGCCATTTATTATAGAAATAGTGGATGGTGTGTTTGAAGTCAGTGGCAAAAGGATCGAAAAACTAATTACCATGACTAATTTTAACAGCGAAGAAGGCTTGCAGCGGTTTCAAAGAACAATCAACACCATGGGACTGGAAGAGGCTTTACGAAAGCTAGGCATCCAGGATGGTCAGACAGTAAGGATCAAAAACTTCGAATTTGATTATAGTGAATAGATATACAAGGATGGGTGTTAGTTGATGGTTACGCGTGAAAATTTAATGAAAGCTCAAAGGATTGTGGTCAAGGTAGGAACCAGTACTTTGACCTATACCAACGGTAAACTCAATCTCAGCCGAATCGAAAGTCTGGTCAGACAGATCGTTGATTTACATAATTCCGGGAAAGAAATGATTCTGGTCAGTTCTGGTGCTATAGGTGTAGGTGCTGACAGAATGGGATTTAAAAGAGTCCCCCGTACCATACCGGAAAAACAAGCTCTGGCTGCCATTGGGCAGGGAGCACTTTTACATATGTATGAAAAAATTTTTGCCGAATATGGAAAGACAGTAGCCCAGGTTCTTCTCACCCGTGATGACTTTATGGAGAGAATGCGCTATCTTAATGCTACCAATGCACTCCTGGCAATCCTTTCCATGCAAGTAATACCTATTATAAATGAAAATGATACGGTTGTGGTTGAAGAAATCAAATTTGGCGATAATGATACATTATCAGCAATGGTAGCAGGGATTACAGATGCAGAATTATTAATTATCCTGTCAGATGTTGATGGTCTTTATGACAGTGACCCTCGGCTCAACAGCAAAGCAGCTTTGCAAAAAACGGTAACTGAAATAACGGAAGAAATGGAAATCAATGCTGGTACAAAAGGCAGCAGTTTTTCCAGCGGAGGAATGACCACCAAGCTTAATGCTGCCCGCATCTGCATGGCGGAAGGGGTACCCATGGTCATTGCCAATAGCAGTTACGATGATGTGATTCGCCGGATCGTAAACGCACAGGATATTGGAACGCTTTTTGTACCCCGGGAAGAAAAAATGCAGGCACGTAAACGTTGGATCGCTTTCGGGTCGGCCACCCAGGGGAAACTTTATATTGATGCGGGAGCTCTGACGGCTCTGGTAAACAGGGGAAAGAGTCTATTGCCTTCCGGTATTTTAAAAGTTGAAGACGAATTTGACCGTGGTGCGGTAGTGGCAGTGATGACTGAAGATGAACAGGAGATTGCAAAAGGCATGGTAAATTACAGCTCCCAGGAAATAAAATTGATTGCTGGACATAAGACGTCTGAGATTGAAAAAATACTGTCTGTAAAAGATTATGATGAGGTCATACACCGTAACAATCTTTGGGTGAAGTAAAAATCTATGACGGGAGAGACTAATATGAACAATGATTTAGGAAAAATTCTCACCAAGCAGGGGGAATTAGCTAAAAAAGCAGCACGGGTACTGGCGGTAGCAGATACGAATCTAAAAAACGATGCCCTCTCCAAAATGGCTGAGTATTTGGAAAAAGCGGAAGAGGAGATTATTGCTGCTAATGCTGCCGATATAAAGCTGGGCAAAGAAATGGGACTGACTGCAGCTTTACTGGAACGGCTGATGTTGGACAAAAGCCGGATTAAAGCAATGGCAGATGGTTTGCGTGAAATTATGCGTTTACCTGATCCGGTTGGAGAAGTACTTTCAATCAGCCGCCGGCCAAATGGTTTGGAAGTAGGCAGAATTAGAACTCCGATTGGAGTTATTGGAATTATCTATGAATCACGCCCCAATGTTACTGCAGATGCTGCAGGGTTGTGCCTGAAAGCGGGAAATGCAATATTATTAAGGGGCGGTGAAGAAGCTATCAATTCCAACCGTATTATTGCCCGCGTCATTTCCGAAGCGGCTGTTGCTGCCGGTCTTCCCCAGGGAACGATCCAACTGGTGGATAGTCTTGATCGTCAGTTGGTAATAAAAATGATGCAAATGAATGATTATCTGGACTGTTTGATTCCTCGAGGCGGGATGGGGCTTAAAAAAGCAGTAATAGAAAATGCTACTGTCCCTTATATTATGACCGGCATGGGTAATTGTCATGTTTATGTAGACAAATATGCAGATCTTAAGAAAGCCCGGGCTATTGTAATGAATGCCAAAGTACAGCGGCCTTCAGTGTGTAATGCGGCAGAAACATTACTGGTGCACAAAGCAGTGGCGAAGGATTTTCTGCCTCAAATGTGTCAAGATCTGATGGGGGCAGGAGTAGAAATCAGAGGCTGTCCTGTAACCCAGGCAATTGCTTCCGGTGTCATAGCTGCCACTGAAGCTGACTGGGATGAAGAGTACCTGGATTTAATAATAGCCGTTAAAGTGGTAGAAGATTTGGAGGAAGCCATAAACCATATCAATGAACATGGTACTGGACACAGCGAAGCCGTAATAAGTGAAAACTATACAGATGTACGGCGATTTATGAATGCTGTTGATGCCGCTGCAGTTTATGCCAATGTCTCAACACGTTTTACAGATGGCAATGAATTTGGCTTTGGAGCAGAAATGGGTATCAGCACCCAAAAGTTGCATGCCCGAGGACCTATGGGCTTGCGGGAACTTACCACCACCAAGTTTATTATTTATGGTGATGGGCAAATACGCTAAGATGTTATTCTATTCATAAAATAAACACGGGGGATGTCCCCCGTGTTTATTTTTCTGCTTTAAAAATTTACTCAATAATTTCAAATTTATAGCCGGCTAACTTTTCCTTATTCTCACTGCTTAGCAAATAATCCCGCTCCAAGGGAATCCGAGTAACAGGGCTGCCGCACAATTCAGTTGTAAGATAGCGGAGGCCATTATCATTTATGATGGTTACAATTCGTTTTAAATGAGGATATTTCTCAGCCAGCTTAAGAGCTGCAGCAACATTACATCCTGATGAAATGCCGCAGAAGATACCTTCTTTTTTTGCTATTACCCTGGCCATTTTAATTGATTCAGCTGATGATACTAAAATCATACCATCCACATAATCCAAATCTAGAATTGGAGGAATGAGGCCATCAGCAATTCCCTGAATTTTATGCTGGCCAATTTTACCATAAGCCAGAATAGGTGATTCAGACGGTTCTGAAATAAATATCTTAATATCAGGATTCTTTTCTTTTAAAAATTTAGCATTGCCGGTTACAGTGCCACCGGTTCCTTGACACATAATGAAGGCGTCAAATTGGCCTGCTGTTTGTTCCCAAATTTCCGGCGCAGTATTTTCCATATGAGCTTGCAGATTTTCCTGACGATAAAATTGTCCAATCTCAAAGATTTTTTCTCCATACTTTGCTTTGAGTTTTTCTACTTCTTCCAGTACTAAATCCACATCGGTTTCGGCTCCCGGTGTCAAAACCAGCTCAGCACCATAAGCAAGAATGGTCTTTTTGCGTTCTTCGCTCATTCCTTCCGGCATAACGATAATTACAGGATACCCTTTGGCTGCACCCACCATGGCCGCAGCTATACCAGTATTGCCGGTAGTCCCCTCCAATAATATCATACCAGGCTTAAGGGCTCCTTTTTGTTCAGCTTTTTCCAGGATCGAATAGACTACACGATCTTTCAAACTGCCGCTGGGATTTGTATATTCCAGTTTCACACAAATTTCTGCCCCATCTGGTTTGCTGATTTTATTTAACCTGATCATCGGGGTCAGGCCGATTGATTCCAGAACATTGTTATAGATGTTCTGGTTTCTGTTCCAATTCATACTCATGTACCCTCCTTAAAGTTGAAAAATAAGATAATACTATAATGGCCAGTCTGTTTTAAATTTCAAAGGTCTTGTAATATAAAATTTCTGAGCTTCTGGCACTTGTCTGAAAAATTCAGGCAGCTCTGCAGTTTCTTTTTCAAATAGAATCAATAACTGCTGGAAGAAATAATTGCGGTCAGCTTTATTTCTGAGGGTCAGACCTTTTCCGGTCAGTTTTTGTCCTATTACACTATTTAATTTGTTCTCGTAATCAGCCAATTGATCAAAAAACCTTTTCCAGGGTTTCAATATTTCTTCTTTTTCCCAGTCTATGCCTGGGCATACAAAATGACGGCAGATCGATTCACGCAATGATTGCTGAAGCAGGCAGCCGCTTTCAGTACTGTGAAACTGGCAACGGTATGAATTTCCTTCCGGACTGTTATTAACTGTAACAGAATAATCCAGGACAGTCAGGTTAGGCAAATTAAATATAAACTCCAGCAGTTCAGGTTTACTTTTCAACAGATAAGCAAAATCACAGGGATAAAATACTGGTGAATAGTAACCACAGCAACCCTTATCATCTTGCCGCGGACATTCACCGCATAAATCAACTTCAATATAACTTCTTAATCCCTGATTGTGAAATGTTAAGCAGATGGTTTTGTCCATAGAAAGTTCCTCTCCTACATAGCTATCTTATTAATTATAGAGTTTTTAGCATCAGGTTTAAAGGGTAAAACAATTGCATTCATCTAGTAAAAGTGGTGGTTTGGATTTTATTTACCCTTGTAGTACAATTTAACTTGAGGTTTTTCAACATAACAGCGATCAAAACTGGAGGCAGGATACATTGCATGAAAATATAGCAATTATGGGGGGGACTTTCGATCCGGTTCACTATGGTCATTTAATGGCGGCAGAATTTGCTCAGTGTGAATTCGATCTGAATAAAGTTATTTTGATGTTATCGGCCAGACCGCCCCATAAAAATGGTGAGTCAGTATTAAATAATGAGCATCGTCTGGAAATGTTGAAGCTTGCTGCTGCCGACAGCAAAATATTTGAAGTGTCAACCCTGGAACTAGATCGCCCCGGTTACTCTTATACCATCGATACCATAAGGTGTTTTCAAGATCATTACCCGGAAAAAACAATTTATTTTATAATGGGTTCTGATGCGCTTTTTTCATTCCATACCTGGAAAAAAGCTGAGCAGTTAAGCACTATGTGCAGATTTATCGTAGTAACCCGTCCAGGTTATAAACTGGAAAAAAATCATTCCCAGTATGCCAACCTTCCTGCAGAACTTTGGGAGAATATTAATTTTCTGGAAGTACCGGGATTTGATTTTTCTTCAACTGATATAAGAAACAGAGTTAGACAGGGGAAGCCCATAAAATATCTGGTACCGCCTGAAGTTGAGCAGTATATTAAGCAGCACGGTTTATACAAAGGACTGGAGGCCAAGGATGCTTAACAGTAAAATGGCTTTAAAAGCAATTGAGGCACAATTATCTCCCCCCTTGATCAGGCATGTTTGTCAGGTGGCTGAAACAGCGCAAAAAATGGCCAGACTATACCGGGTAGATGAAGAGAAGGCATATATGGCAGGCATACTTCATGATTATGCCAAAGAGAAACCCCAGACAGAAATTTTGAAAATTGCTGCTGAAAATAACCTGCTTGATGATGTGTACAGACAGGTACCTTATCTGCTTCATGCACCGGTCGGAGCTTTACTGATAAAAACAGAACTTGGGATCGATGATGAGGAATTAATAATAGCAATCAGCAATCATACTTTGGGAAGACCCTTTATGAGCGATCTGGAAAAAATTATTTTTTTAGCTGATATGATCGAACCGGATAGAAATTTCCCTGAAGTAAATAAACTGAGGAACCTGGCTGAAAAGGACCTGGATGAAGCAATGCTTTTTGGATTGGATTCCACACTAAAATATTGCCTGGATAAAAAGAGCATCATCCATCCGCAAACCATTATGGCTAGAAATTATTTTCTAGCACAGATGGCAAGCAATAATTATAATGAATCATAAGAAGGATATGATGTTAAGGGATTAGAAATAATTAAAACAAGGATCTTTATATTAAGGAGGGTATTTATTGCTGGAAGACGATAAAATGGTTCAAATCATTGCTGAAGCATGCCTGGATGAAAAAGCACAGGATGTAGTGGTTTTAGATGTCAGCGAGCTGACCGTAATAGCTGATTATTTTATAATAGCCTCCGGTAAAAGCACCATTCAGGTTAACAGTATAGTAGATTATGTGGAAGAAACTTTAAAAGAGTATGATATCCATCCCATTCGCCGGGAAGGACACCAGCAGGGTGTTTGGGTTGTTTTGGATTATGATTTTATTATTCTCCATGTATTCAGAAGTGAAGAACGTGATTATTATAATTTGGAAAATCTTTGGGGCGATGCCCGCCGTATAGAATTTGAAACAGTGTAAAATGTAAAAATGAATCATAAACAAGAAACCGGTAGTGAATAACCGGTTTCATTTATTTTATTGATGTGTTGGGGGGGGAGGGGATGGGCGAAGCTTCCAAGCAAGCCCAACCCCGGGGGTGTATACCAACACTTTGGTATCAATTATTTAATTACGATATTGATTAATTTGTTCGGGACCACAATAATTTTTACAATATTTTTGCCATTTGTCAATTGTTTAATTTTGGGGCTGTTTAGTGCTAACTGTGTCATTTCGTCTTTTGAAGCATTGGCAGGAACCCTAAGGCGTTCTTTTACTTTTCCGCTGATCTGAACGACTACTTCCACTTCATCAAGGACCAAAGCTTCCGGATCATATTTTGGCCATGACTGCAGATAGATACTGTCCTGGTTACCTATGCTCTGCCATAATTCCTCACAAATATGAGGTGAAAAGGGACTTAATAGGATCAACAATTCTTCAATTGCCAGTTTAAGCAATGCTTTGTTTTTATCTTTAACCTCACGATAGCTGTTTAACTGGTTGGTAAGTTCCATTATGGCACTTATGGCCGTATTAAAATTAAAGCGTTCTTCAATGTCTTCAGTTACTTTTTTAATGGTCGCATGTATCTTATAATACAGGCTTTTATCCACTTTATTTAATGATTCAGGATTTATTTCTTCTGTTATGTCCTTTAACTCAGGCATATAATCATGAACCAGTCGCCAGACACGATTAAGAAAACGTGAACTTCCTTCTACACCCTGGTCACTCCATTCCAAGTCTTTTTCCGGAGGTGAAGCAAAAAGAATAAAGAGTCTGGCAGTGTCTGCACCATAATAGTTTATTATTTCTTCCGGGCTTACCACATTCCCTTTGGATTTTGACATTTTGGCTCCGTCTTTTAAAACCATTCCCTGAGTAAGCAAATTGGAAAAAGGCTCCTGACTGTCAATCATTTTTATATCATATAAAAACTTGGTGAAGAAACGGGCATACATTAAGTGTAATATTGCATGTTCAACTCCACCGATATATTGGTCCACCGGCATCCAATAATTTGCCTTGTCCGAATCAAAAGGCAAATTACTGTTAGCAGGATCACAATAGCGGGTAAAATACCATGAGGAACATACAAAGGTATCCATGGTATCTGTTTCGCGGCGGGCTTCGCCTCCACATGCAGGACATACAGTCTTGTAAAAGCTCTCAACATAATTGAGCGGGGATTCGCCGGTGATCTTAAAATCAACATCTTCAGGCAGCAAGACCGGTAAATCTTCATAAGGTACGGGGGTTGGGCCGCAATGAGGACAATAGACAATGGGAATTGGTGCACCCCAGTATCTCTGCCGTGAAATCAACCAGTCGCGCAAGCGGTAATTAATGGTGCCATTCCCAATGGAGTTTCTTTCCATATGATCGATTATCTGCTTCTGGCCTTCTGTCACCGATAAACCATTAAAGGAACCGCTGTTAACCATAAAACCTTCTCCTGAATATGCTTCACTGAGTTCGCCTTTATCAGGAGTATCAGAGCCTTGAATAACCACACGAATCGGAAGATCATATTTTTTCGCAAAATCAAAGTCACGCTGATCGTGAGCAGGAACTGCCATAATGGCACCAGTGCCATAATCCATCAAAACATAGTTGGCGATCCAAATCGGTACTTTTTCATTGTTCATTGGGTTAATGGCATAAGCACCAGTAAATACACCAGCTTTTTCAAGCTCGTTACTGGAACGGTCAACATCGCTTACCAGTTTGATCTGGTTAATAAAGGCAGTGACTTCTTCTTCCTGGGGAGTTCCCTTGGTGATAGCAGACACCAGGGGATGTTCAGGAGCCAAAACCCTATAAGTAACACCGAATACAGTATCAGGACGGGTAGTAAAAACAGTCAGCTTTTCATCATGGCCTTCGATGGCCATGGAAAATTGGCAGCCTTCACTGCGTCCTATCCAGTTTTTCTGCATGGTTTTAACTTTATCCGGCCATCCTGGTAGTTTTTCCAGGTCGTCCAAAAGCCTTTGGGCATATTCAGTTATTTTAAAAAACCATTGTTCCAGTTGCTTTTTATCAACTTTGCTTTCGCATCGCTCGCAGCAGCCTTCCACTACCTGCTCATTGGCCAGAACCGTCTGGCAGGAAGGACACCAGTTAACTGCGGCTGATTTTTTGTAAGCCAATCCATTTTCATAAAGCTTTAAAAACATCCATTGGGTAAATTTGTAATAGTCAGGATGGCATGTAGCTACTTCGCGATCCCAGTCATAGCTAATACCCAGAGTTTTGAGCTGTATTTTCATATTGTCTATGTTTGCAAAGGTCCATTTGGCAGGATGACTACCATGTTTTATGGCAGCATTTTCCGCTGGCAGTCCAAAGGAGTCCCATCCCATAGGATGTAAAACATTATAACCATTCATCGCTTTGAACCTGGCAACAACATCACCGATGGCATAATTGCGGACATGTCCCATGTGCAAATTCCCGGAAGGGTAAGGAAACATTTCCAAGGCATAATATTTAGGTTTTTTCTCATCTTCGGTTACTTTATAAAAATTATTCTTTTCCCAGTGTTCCTGCCACTTCTTTTCAATTCGACCGGGTTCATATCTGATATCCATGACAGCCTCCTAAAAATAAAAATAAAAAAACACCCTGATCCCTGATTAGGGACGAGAGTGAAAATTCCCGCGGTACCACCCTTATTGACAAATAATTGGTGGAGCTAGTGGGATTCGAACCCACGACCTCTTGAATGCCATTCAAGCGCGCTCCCAACTGCGCCATAGCCCCATCTTAATTGTCCGCTTACTTGTATAACGGAATGACCGTCCCAAATTACATGTCATTTGGGAAGCTTCTCGGCGAGTTCAACCGGCGTTGTTACTTTTCACCTGACGTAACTCTCTTAAGATGCCTGTTTACTACTCCGATTCCATGCCTTTTGTTATGCAATTGACAATAGCAATTATATGTCATGAAAAAGGTAAAGTCAATCATTTCTTAATTGGTTTTTATAAATCTAATAGTAAAATGGAGGCGTAATAAGCCTCCATTTTACGTAATTTTAAACAGACAGTAAATCTTTCGCGATGACCAGTCTTTGTACTTGAGCAGTACCCTCGAAAATCTGCATGATTTTAGCATCTCGAAAATACTTTTCTACCGGATAATCTTTTATGTAACCATAACCGCCAAAAATCTGAACAGCATCGGTGGCTACTTTCATTACCATGTCGCCGGCAAAGCATTTTGCCAGTGAAGCAACAGCGGTAAAAGGTAGCCCGTTGTCCTGATTACTGGATGCTTCCAGATACAATAGCCTGGCAGCTCTAATATATTGTGCCATATCAGCCAACATAAATTGAATGGCCTGCAGTGAGGCGATTGGCTTGCCAAACTGAATTCTTTCCTTGGCATATTGTATAGATGCCTCCATAGCGGCCTGAGCAATACCAACTGACATAGCAGCTACACATGCCCGTGAAAGATCCAGGGTTTTCATAGCAATCTTGAAACCGTCTCCCTCAGAGCCCAGAAGATTGGCTGCAGGTACTCTTACTTCTTCGAAGGTAACCGAGGTGGTGTTGCAGCTTCTTATCCCCAGTTTATCTTCTTTAGGCCCAATTGTGATTCCGGGACTATTGCGATCAACCATAAAGCAGCACATACCCTTATGACCAAGCTTGCGATCGATCGTGGCAAATACAGTATAAAGACCGGCAATTCCCCCATTGGTTACAAATTGTTTGGAACCTGTCAAAATGTAATCGGAGCCGTCCTTGATACATTTAGTTGAAAGGCTGGCAGCGTCGGAACCTGCTCCAGGTTCCGTGAGGCAGAAGCCGCTCATTGCGCCTTCATTTTGCAGACCATACCACCATTGTTTTTGTGCATGGGTACCCGCAATAAAAACCGGGTCAGGACCTAGTAAAGTGGTACCAGTCAATGAGGTGGCAAGACCTGCATCTCCATGAGCTATTTCTTCTATTACAAGATTTTGCGCAACATGGTCCAGTCCTGCCCCGCCATATTCAGCAGGAATACCGATAGTAAGCAAACCTAAATCGAACATTTTTTTTAAAACATCTTCGGGCATTTTATTATCTTTGTCCCATTGCCCAGCATATGGAGCAATTTCGTTGTCGGAAAAATCACGCGCCATTGAGCGGAGCATCTCCTGCTCTTCAGTATATCTGAAATCCAATTGGTATTCGCCTCCCCCAAAAACTTAACCAATTCTTTTATAGAATTGAATATCTCTATTTATCTGTAAATCTGTTATTACTTGGACGGATTTATATATTTCTGGTCCACAGTGATGCCATTGCCGGACCTCCGCCAACGCATAAAGATGCTCCACCTAATGAAAGTCCCAACAATTCCATTTCATAATAAAGGGAAACTATGATACGCAGAGCTGTACATCCTACCGGATGGCCTAAGGCAATACCTGATCCATTATGATTGCATTTTTCCATATCCAGTTCCAGTCCAAAGTCTTCTTTCAGCATCCTGCCGACAGCTAAAAACTGAGGAGCAAAAGCTTCATTTATTTCCCAGTACTCGACATCTTCAAATTTAAGATCAGCCTGTTTTAAACATTTGGGAATGACAACAGCCGGACCAAGTCCCATTAATTTGGGGTCTACTCCTTCGGTGCAGATATTGACTAGTCTCATAAGGGGCTTGATTCCAAGTTCGGCAGCTTTTTCTTTAGACATGATCACAACTGATGCCGCGCCGTCGTTTATACCCGAGGCATTAGCGGCAGTGACAACACCACCTTTTAGAAAAGCGGAAGGAAGTTTGCCGACTGATTCAAGACTGGCATCAGGGATAGGATGTTCATCGGTATCGAATATTTTTATTCCTTTTTTCGTTTTAATCTCAACCGGTACGATTTCCCGTTTAAATTTATTTTCCTTAATAGCTTTTGTTGCTCTATTATGGCTCATAACAGCTAATTCATCACATTCCTGACGGCTGATACCATACTTTTGTGCACAGTTTTCAGCAGTAATACCCATGTGACCGGGAACCAGCCTGTCAACCAAACCATCATGGATCAAAGCATCTTCAATGGTTCCCTGATTCATTCTGTATCCTGCTCTGGCCTTGGGAAGCATATAAGGAGCATTGGTCATGCTTTCCACCCCTATTACAAGGGCAATATCAGTTTTATCAAGCATAATATTGTGAGCGGCGATTTCTAATGCTCTCATACCTGAGGCACAGTTTTGATTTACATTGACGGCACCGCTCCTATACGACAGGCCTAATTCCATTGATACCTGGCGGGCGGGTAGAGAACCTTGCATATGTGGGTATACAGAGCCCATGCATATTTCATCAATTGTATCTGCAGCTATGTTAGCCCGATTAATTGCCTCTCTTCCGGCAGTAACAGCCAAATCGAAAGCTGATACATCTTTGAGTCCGCCTAAAAACTTACCGATAGCAGTCCGGCAGGCGCTTACTATTACTACATCTTTCAACTTTAAAACTCCTCTCTCAATATAAAATCTATGGTTTTTTATATCTATCAGGGAGGGAGAATCGTTTTTAAATAAGAAAAACTCTTTATAATCTGTAAGGAAGATTAATTGATTGGATAAGTAACATTCTTTATATTTATCAGGGAGGGAGATACTGATTTGGATAAGTAATATTTATCTTTTTTGTTTAGCCTATCACCCCTTCTTAAGATTTGACTTAAATCATACCATAGTTTGGTTAATATCTAAATACCAAAAATACAGTAAAACAATATTTGTTTTGATAATATTTTATTTAAGAATAAATATCATGCCGATAATCCAATCTATATTTAAGTTTAAGTATTGGAGGAAATAATTATGAGCAAACGAAAAAAGGATAATCCCAAACAAAAGCGATTAAAGGGAAAAAAGCAAAACCAAAATGGTAATTTGCAAAATAACCAGGAAAAACAAAGCTAATAAAAAAACCGCCCAAAAGGCGGTTTTTTATGTAATAGGAGTAAGCAAATCTATAAGCGGAGTTCTGTATTAGACAGCCATCTATCTTGAGTGCCAGTTGCCTGCCACTTCCAGCGACCTAACCCGGGAACGAAGCGGGCAACTTCAAAGTTCCTCTAT
>JAAZFJ010000022.1 GCA_012511795.1 Syntrophomonadaceae bacterium | reverse complement strand
TACGTCGATTGAACGGGCTTTTCGCACTTCCGAGTATAAGTGCAACCAGAACTTCCGCCTTCGCTTGCACTCGGCACAAGTTCGGTTTTCTTTAAAATAACGATGAGATTCGCTTCTGTAATCGGTCTGAACTTATCCTTGTTCCAGTTGCATCAGCCCCGAAGTAGTAGCAAATACCTTCTGGGCAGGTTTTATATCAATGAAATCACCAAGCTGGCAATGACTGGCGACAACAGCTCCGCTTTCTATTCTGACCTGCTTTCCTATACTGCACTGATCTCCTATTACACATTCTTTCAGCAATGTTTTTTCTCCCACTATAGTATTATCCCAGACAACACAGTTAACCAGCCTGGCCCCCGCTTCAATTTTACAGCCGGAACCTATTACTACACTGCCGGAAAATGTAACCCCTTCCCCGATCACAGTATTTTCTCCGCTTAAAATTCTGGTGTCACATTCCCCGTTAATATATATGCGGTCAGTTTTGAACCGCACCCGGCGGGTTAAAATATCCTGATGTGCCTTGCGGTAAGTGTCAAGGCTGCCAACATCACACCAGTAATCCCTTATAGGAGTTCCGTAAAAGGGCGCTCCGATTTTGACCAGGTGTGGAAATACCTGTTTGCCGAAATCATAAAATTGCTTGGCCGGTATATATTTAAACACTTCCGGTTCAAAAATATATATACCAGTATTGGCCATATTGCTTAAGGCTTCTTCCTTCTTGGGTTTTTCCTGGAATTTCTTGATCCTGCCTCCATCATTATGTACAACGATCCCAAACTGTTCTACATCATCCACCTGTTTCAGGGCAATCGTGGCCAACGCGCCGTTACTGCGATGTTCCTTCATCAGAGCGGTCAAATCAATATCGGTTAAGGCATCACCACTTACAACTACAAAAGGCTCATTTAAGAACCATTCGCAGTTTTTGACTCCGCCTGCTGTCCCCTTAAGCTCATCCTCCATGGAATACTGCATGGAAAGCCCGAACGATCGGCCATCCCCAAAATAATCGCTGATGGTCTGGGCATGGTAATGAAGATTGGCAATTATATCAGTAAACTGATGTTCTTTCAGCAGTTTAACAATACTTTCCATCAAAGGACGATTAGCCATAGGGATCATCGGTTTAGGCACATTGACTGTAAGCGGCATCAGTCTGGAACCAACGCCGGCTGCCATTATCATCGCTTTCATTTCCTTCTTTACCCCCCAAAAAGTATACCTGTTTTTATCTGTTGTTATAAATTGTAGCACTAAATATTCCTCTGGTCATTAATTTTCCGAAACATAAAACCTCCTGTTTTTACAAGAACAGGAGGTTAAAAATCTATTCATTTAATTTTCTTTTCATGAGCATGTAGTTGATACTGTCGACGATGGCTTGATAAGAAGCCTCGATAATATTTTCTGAAACCCCTACCGTACTCCACTGATCAGTTTTATCAACCGAGTCTATCAAAACCCGGACTTTGGCTCCGGTCCCCTGATTGCCGTTTAATACCCTGACCTTGTAATCACTCAGGTGCATTTCACTGATTTCCGGATAAACTTCAGTCAAAGCTTTTCTGATGGAATTATCCAGGGCATTGACCGGTCCGTCACCCTCGGCAGCTGTATGAAAAGTCTGATCTCCAATGGTGAGTTTGATCATGGCTTCCGCAGTGATCTCTTCTCCTTCACTTTTTTCCATGATCATTTTCAGATTCTTAAGCTGGAAAAAATCATCATATTGCCCAAAAGCCTTGCGCAGTAAAAGCTCCAGTGAAGCATCGGCGCCTTCGAACTGAAAGCCTTGATTTTCCAGTTGTTTGATCTGTCTGATCACTTTGCGGGTCTCATCATCATAGCTGTTGATATCCAAGTCAAATTCTTTCGCTTTATAAAGCAGATTGGACAAACCCGAAAGCTCCGATACTAAAACACGCCTATTGTTGCCCACTGCTTCCGGTTCTATATGCTCATAAGTTAAAGGATCTTTCAAAAGAGCACTGACATGGATGCCGCCTTTATGAGCAAAAGCACCATGGCCTACAAAGGGCTGATTATTATGATGGGGCATATTGGCTATCTCACTTATATAATGAGCTGCTTCACTAAGGTTTTTTAAGTTCCCTTCCGGCAATACCCGTTTGTTCATCTTTAGTTCCAGATTGGGTATGACCACGCACAGGTCAGCATTGCCGGTTCTTTCGCCATACCCGTTGATGGTTCCCTGAACCTGCCTGCAGCCTGCAGCAACTGCCATCAGGGAATTGCTCACTGCACACCCTGAATCATTATGGACATGTATCCCCAGCGGATTTTTCACCGCCTCAGTAACCTTGCCGATGATTTCGGATATTTCCCAGGGCATGGTGCCGCCGTTAGTATCGCAGAGCACTATCCAGTCCGCCTGTTCTGCAGCCTTTAATACCCGGATGGCATATTCACTGTTATGTTTGTAACCGTCAAAAAAGTGCTCGGCGTCAAAAATTACCTCCAGCCCTTTTTCTTTCAGATATACCACCGTATCTTTGACCATATTCAGGTTTTCTTCCAGGGTGGTTTCCAACGCCCGCAGCACATGGAAGTCCCATGCCTTACCGACGATGGCAGCGGTTTTCACCCCTGACTCCAGCAGTGCCTGCACATTGCTGTCCTGCTCAACTGCGATCCCTGGTTTGCGAGTTGATCCGAAAGCAGTGATCCGCGAATTCTTAAGCGGTTCTTTGTTAATCAGACGAAAAAACTCCAGATCCTTGGGATTGCTGCCCGGCCAGCCGCCCTCGATATAAGTAATGCCTAAATGATCCAGTTTACGGGCGATCTTCAGCTTATCATCAATGGAAAAGCTAATGCCTTCCGTCTGTGATCCATCCCTTAGTGTAGTATCATAAATAAAAGTATCCAGCTTTAAATCCCCAATGTTGTTTTCCTCCTTCAACTGAATGCTCACTCCCGTTTAAATGGCTTTCTCGGTAAACATTCAACAAACCGATTATCCTTTAAGTATCAACTGGGCAATGATGTCACCGGCTTCAGTTGTGCTGACCTGTTTTTTGCCTTCTTCCATCAAATCAGCGGTACGGTAGCCCTGTTGTAAAAATGTGGTGACCGCATTTTCTAGCACTTTGGCTTCTTCTTCCAGATGGAAAGAATATCTCAACATTAGTGCTGCAGACAGGATCATCGCTAATGGATTGGCTTTTCCCTGTCCTGCGATATCAGGTGCACTGCCATGAGCAGGTTCATATAGACCCACTTTGCCGCCGATGGATGCACTGGCCAGCATTCCGATTGATCCGGTGAGCATGGAAGCTTCGTCAGTTAAAATATCTCCGAATAAATTTTCGGTTACGATCACGTCAAACTGGCGCGGGTTACGAATAAGCTGCATGGAGCAGTTGTCAACATACATATGGGTAGTTTCAACATCAGGATACTCAGCAGCTAATCTTACCACGGTTTCCCGCCATAACCGGGATGATTCCAAAACATTGGCTTTGTCCACTGAACATAATTGTTTTTTGCGCCCTCGGGCAGCTTCATAGGCAAAACGGACGATTCGTTCTATTTCAAAAGTTGTATAACACATACTGTCAGCAGCTTTTTCTCCGCCGTCAGCAGTCTTCTCCCTGGTTTTTTCTCCGAAATAAGCGCCCCCGGTCAATTCCCTTATGACCAGTATGTCTACCCCGCTGATCACTTCTTCTTTAAGAGTGGAGGCATTGACTAAATCGGGGAACAGGATACAGGGGCGTAAATTAGCAAACAGCCCCAGTTTCTTTCTGATGGGCAGCAGGCCTCCTATCTCGGGTCTCAGGTGGACCGGCAGGTTTTCCCATTTATGACCGCCGATGGCACCTAATAATACAGCATCAGAATTTTGACAGACATTAAGAGTTTCCTCGGGCAGGGGATGACCTACGGCATCATAGGCCGATCCGCCGATTAAAGCTTCTGTAAATGCAAATCCGTAATTATATTTTTCTCCCACAGCTTTAAGCGCTTTTACTGCTTCCGGTACGATTTCTGCTCCTATTCCATCACCTGGTAAAACGGCAATTTTATACATCTATTACACCCTTTCTTAAAAGCGTTAGGATTTTTTTGCTTTCACATAATTGATAAGTCCGCCCTTATGAATTATGGCCTGCATAAATTCCGGGAACGGTGCTGCCTGATACTCTTCTCCGGTCCGTTTATTGGTGATCATACCCGTTTCAAGTTCCACAATAAGTTCATCACCATTAAGAGCTGCATCAGCTGCTTCGTCGCATTCCAAAATAGGCAGGCCGATATTGATGGAATTACGATAAAAAATGCGGGCAAAGGACTTGGCAATCACACAGGATACTCCTGCCCCTTTTATGGCAATAGGGGCGTGTTCACGGGAACTGCCGCAGCCAAAATTCTTGTCAGCTACAATAATGTCTCCGGCCTGAACTTTCTCGGGAAACAAGGGGTCCGCATCTTCCATACAGTGTTTCGCCAGTTCATCCGGGTCAAAGGTATTTAAATACCGGGCTGGGATGATAGCGTCAGTATCGATATCAGCCCCGAATTTATGAACTTTACCAGTTAATTTCATATTGACCTTCCTTCCTGTCAATTTATACTTCCCAAGGAGGCGTGATTCTGCCTTTAACAGCACTGGCAGCAGCTACTGCCGGGCTGGACAGATAAACTTCGCTTTCAGGATGCCCCATCCGGCCCACAAAATTTCGGTTGGTGGTAGCCAGGGCTTTTTCACCTTTGGCCAGAATGCCCATATGTCCCCCCAGACAAGGTCCGCAGGTGGGGGTGCTTACTACGGCACCAGCCTCCACAAAGGTTTCAATATATCCGTTCCGCAGAGCTTCCAGATATATTTGCTGGGTACCGGGGAAAATAATCACTCTTACTTCAGGGTGTACCTTTTTCCCTTTTAAAATGGAAGCGGCGATTTTCAGGTCTTCAGTCCTGCCATTAGTGCAGGAGCCAATGACGATCTGATCTATCTCTACATCAGTGGCTTCACTGACAAAGCGTGTATTTTCCGGCAGATGCGGAAAAGCAATCACCGGTTCCAGTTTGGAAACATCATATTCCCGAATTTCAAGATATTTGGCATCCAGATCAGACTTATAAACTTTATACGGACGTTTTACCCGATTTTTCACATAGTTTAAAATGATCTCATCGGGGGTAAATATTCCGTTTTTGCCCCCTGCTTCAATGGCCATATTAGCCATGGTAAAGCGGTTGTCAATAGACAGGCTGTCGATGGCTTCACCGGTAAACTCCATGGACATATACCGTGCCCCGTCTACACCTATATCCCCAATGGTGTGAAGGATCAGATCTTTTCCACCCACCCATTCAGGCATTTTACCGTAATAGACGAACTTAATGGCTTCGGGCACTTTAAACCAGGCTTCACCGGTGGCCATGGCGGCCGCCATATCGGTAGAGCCGACGCCGGTGGCAAAAGCGCCCAGTGCACCATAGGTACAGGTATGGGAGTCAGCACCAATAATCAGGTCGCCGGGAGCAACCAATCCCTGTTCCGGTAATAGACAATGTTCGATCCCCATTTGACCGATCTCGAAATAATTGGTCAAACCCTGCTTTTTGGCAAAATCACGCAAAATTTTAGCCTGTTCAGCAGACTTGATGTCTTTATTGGGAGTAAAATGATCAGGGACCAGTACGATCTTTTCCTGATCATGGACTTTTTCATAACCTAAGCGGTCAAATTCTGATATAGCAACAGGTGAAGTTACATCATTGCCCAGGATCACGTCCAGTTGGCAGTTGACTAATTCCCCTGCCTCCACATGATCCAGGCCTGCATGCACTGCAAGGATCTTTTGGCTGATGGTCATTCCCATTAATAGTGCTCCTCCTTCTACTGATCTTGTATTTCCCTTTGACGTTGTTCAGCATAAAAATGCTTATTGATGGCATTAATATATGATTTTACACTGGCCTCAATGATATCAGTGCTTAGGCCCCGGCCATTATACATAATTCCATTTATTTCGATGCGCGAAATTACTTCACCTAGCGCATCTTTGCCGCCGCTTACGGCGTTTAGTTTATAGGAATGCATTTTTCCGTAAATATCAGTGATCTTGTCTACGGCTCTGCAGGCTGCCTCAACTGGGCCGTCGCCGGTTGCTGCAGCTTCGAAAACGATCCCTTCAATGCTCAGTTTTACAGTTGCCATAGGTACAACTGTGGTGCCGCTGGAAATATGCAGATAAGCCAAAGAAAACCTTTCCGGTACCTTCCAGATGTAATCTTTGATCAAAGCTTCCAGGTCGTCATCAGTTACTTCCTTTTTCTTATCCGCGATTTCTTTGAAATCGCTGAAGGCCTGATCGAATTCAGCATCATTTAGGACAAAACCCAGCTCAGCAAGTCTTTCCTTAAAAGCATGGCGTCCTGAATGTTTGCCCAAAACCAGATTGCTGCGGTTTAAACCAACCAGCTCCGGACTCATGATTTCATAGGTGGACCTCTCCTTTAAGACTCCGTCCTGGTGAATCCCTGATTCGTGAGCAAAAGCATTCTTGCCTACAATCGCCTTGTTGGGTTGAATACTCATACCGGTCAAATTGCTGACCAGTCTGCTGGTGCGATATATTTCCCGGTAGTTTACGTTTACTTCTTTGCCGTAAAAAACCTTGCGGGTATAAAGTGCCATAATAATTTCTTCCAAAGAAGCATTGCCGGCTCTTTCCCCTATTCCGTTTACTGCTGTTTCCACCTGTCTGGCACCATTTAAAATACCGGCTAAAGAGTTGGCCACTGCCATTCCCAGATCATCATGACAGTGAATGCTTAAGATGGCCCGGTCTATATTGGGCACCTTCTCCATAATGGTTCTGATAAACTGTCCAAATTCATCCGGGACTGCATACCCAACTGTATCAGGCAGATTTACAACTGTAGCACCTGCATCGATCACCGCCGATACGATCTGAGCCAGAAAGTCGAGATCTGAACGGGAGGCATCTTCAGCGGAAAATTCCACATCCGGGCAAAAAGTTTTGGCATATCTGACTGCTTCCACTGCCTGATTAAGAACTTCTTCCCGGGACATCTTAAGCTTATACTTAAGATGGATATCTGAAGTCGCCAAAAAAGTATGGATACGTGGAGTCTCGGCTCCTTTCAATGCTTCCCAGGTACGGTCTATGTCTCCTTTTACGGCCCGGCAAAGGCCGGCAATCACCGGACCTTTGACCGTATCAGCAATTTTTTTAACAGCTGCGAAGTCGCCCGGTGAAGCGATAGGAAAACCTGCTTCTATTATATCTACCCCCAGGCGTGCCAATTGCTGGGCTATCTCCACTTTCTCATCAGCATTGAGGCTGACCCCCGGCGATTGTTCACCATCCCTCAGGGTAGTATCAAATAAGTATATGCGGTTTTTATCAGACATTTTAATCCTCCGGTCCTTTGCCATTATTTAATGAGGCATTTTGCTATTTATTTTCTTTGACCAGGGCATCGTCGCCTTTGATCCAGGTCATCATGGAACGAAGTTCTGCACCTACTTCTTCAATCATATGTTCTCTTCCCTGTCTTCTCATGGCATTGAATTGAGGGCGTCCCACCTGGTTTTCCAGTAACCATTGCTTGGCAAATATACCATCCTGGATGTCTGCCAGGGCATCCTGCATAGCATAGCGAACTTCTTCGTTGATAATTTTAGGCCCGGTCACATAATCTCCCCATTCTGCGGTATCAGATACTGAGTAACGCATGTTGGATAAACCGCCCTCATACATCAGGTCAACGATGAGTTTCAGCTCGTGGAAACACTCAAAATATGCAATTTCAGGCTGATATCCGGCATCCACCAGGGTTTCAAATCCGGCTTTAACCAGTTCGCTTACGCCGCCGCAAAGTACACATTGTTCACCAAACAGATCGGTTTCAGTCTCTTCCTGGAAAGTGGTTTCCAGAACACCGGCCCGGGTTGCACCAATGCCTTTGGCATGAGCCAGGGCCAAGTCTTTAGCCTGACCGGTGTAATCCTGCTGGATAGCGATCAGGGCAGGAACGCCGGCGCCTTTTTCATACATGCGGCGAACCAGATGTCCGGGACCTTTCGGTGCAGTCATGAAAACATCCACATTAGCCGGAGGTACGATCTGCCCAAAATGAATATTAAATCCATGAGAGAATACCAGGGCTTTGCCTTCGGTCAGGTATGGAGCAATTTCTTCACGATATACTTTGGCCTGTATTTCGTCAGGCAATAAAATTTGAATAATATCTCCTGCCTGGGCTGCTTCGGCTACGGTCATGGGCTGGATCCCGGCAGCAATGACCCGATCCCATTCGGCCTGGGTGGTTTCATCAAATGGTTTACGCAGTCCAACTACAACTTTTACACCACTTTCGTGGAGATTCTGAGCCTGGGCGTGTCCCTGGGAACCAAAACCCATAACTGCAATAGTTTTACCTTTCAAAAGCTCCAGATTAGCATCAGCATCATAATACATTTTAGCCATTTTATATTTCCTCCTTTTAGTTTCCAACTGTATTTATTTGAAGAACTATTTAGTTCCGCGTACCATAGAAATTTTACCGGTTCTGACCAGTTCTACTATGCCGAAGGGGCGCAATGATTCTTCGATGGCATCGATTTTACCGGAATCACCAGTAGCTTCAATAATCAAAGAGCTGCGGCCGATGTCTACAATACGAGCCCGAAAAATATCGACGATTTGTACGATATCTGCCCTTACAGTATTGTCCGCCTTGACTTTTATCAGGACCAGTTCCCTGTCCACCGCTCTTTCATTGGTAACATCAACTATTTTTATTACATCCACCAATTTATATAGCTGCTTGGTCACCTGTTCAATAACACTTTCATCCCCCTGAACCACAATGGTCATCCTTGATATACCGGGGTTTTCCGTAGTTCCAACGGTAAGGCTGTCAATATTATACCCCCGGCGGCGAAACAGGGTGGCAACCCTGGTCAATACACCAGGTTTGTTTTCAACTGTAACTGCCAATGTATGGTTTCTCATTTTAGTCCCCCCCCCAGCATATTTGTAAGTGCGGCACCGGGCGGTACCATAGGAAAAACATCTGCTTCCCGTTCTACCCAGAAATCGATGACTACCGGGCGGTCGGTTGTCTCAAAAGCGCGATTCAAGGCATCATCAATCTCTTCTACTTTTTTGACTCTGATTCCAATTGCCCCGTACGCTTCCGCCAGTTTAACGAAATCAGGCTGATGGCTTATATCAACAAAGGAGTAGCGTTTCTCATAGAAAAGGCCTTGCCACTGTCTGACCATCCCCAGGAACTGATTATTGAGAATACATATAATAACCGGCAATTTATATTCTACAGCGGTGCCCAGCTCCTGGATATTCATCTGAATACTGCCGTCACCGGCAATATCGATGACCTTTTTGTCAGGGCAGGCGATCTGTGCCCCGATAGCAGCCGGAAAACCATACCCCATAGTGCCAAGGCCTCCGGAGGTAATAAAGTTTCTGGGGTGTTTAAATTTATAAAACTGGGCTGTCCACATTTGGTTTTGCCCTACCTCTGTGGTTATAATAGCTTCCCCCTGAGTACGCTGGTAGATTCTTTCAATTACTTCCTGAGGCATGATGCGGCCTTCCACAGACGCTGGATAACGTATGGGGAATTCATCTTTCCAGCGGTCGATGGCAGTCAGCCATTCACTGGATCCCTCCACTTCATCAAGACGTTTGTTGATGGCCTGCAGGACTTCTTTTACATCACCAACGATAGGTACATTTATATTTACATTTTTGCCAATTTCAGCAGCATCTATGTCGATATGAATTATTTTGGCATTGGGTGCAAAACCATCGATCTTGCCGGTAACACGGTCGTCAAAACGAACTCCCACAGCTATGATAAGGTCACTTTCACCCATGGCATAGTTGGCATAGCGGGTGCCATGCATACCCAGCATGCCCAGTGACAGATAGTTTAAAGAAGGAAAACATCCCAAAGCCATTAATGTGGCGGTAACCGGAATTTTCCTTTTTTCCGCCAGTTCACGAAGTTCTGCGGATGCATTGGAGGCAATTACTCCACCGCCGGCATAAATCACCGGCCGCCTGGCCTCTTTTATCATTTCTACAGCGGTGATGACCTGGCCGGTATTGAAGCCTTTCATCACCCGGTAACCCTTTATGTTTACTTCTTCCCGGTCAGGTTCATATTCAATTTCTCTTTCCATTACATCTTTGGGAAGGTCAACTACCACCGGTCCGGGCCGGTTGGTCCTGGCTATATAAAAAGCTTCCTTTACGATCTTTGCTACATCCTCGGTTCTTTCGATCAAATAATTATGTTTGGTGATAGGCAGGGTGATCCCGGTAATGTCTGCCTCCTGGAAAGCATCCTTACCGATAAAGGATGTTCCTACCTGCCCGGTAAAACATACCATGGGTATGGAATCCATATAGGCAGTAGCGATGCCGGTGACCAGATTAGTGGCACCCGGGCCGGAGGTGGAGATACAAACCCCAACTTTTCCGGTTGCTCGGGCATAGCCATCAGCAGCATGAGCTGCACCCTGCTCATGACGCACCAGAATATGTCTGATGTCTGAACTGTACAGAGCATCATAAACCGGTAAAATTTGGCCTCCGGGATAACCAAAAATGGTATCCACACCTTCTTGTTTCAAACACTGTAAAAGTATTTCCGCACCTTTTAATTTCACTAAAAACCACCTCCTGTTGCTTTCGGGTTGCTACCGCCTTCGGGTCAGGTCTAATGTTCCTGCCTCTTTTGAAAGGCGTACTGTATTATTTTTTTTATTATTATTCATGAACTTTGTTGAGTCTTAAACCTTGCTCATGATTTTTAATATCTGTTTAGAATAAAATAGCGGGCTATGGATGGCCCGCTTATTATAATCTCCAGTTTACCGGCCTTACGGTCTTTTGAAAATGGCCCCGGTACTGGCTGATTGTACCATCTCAGCATAACGATGCATATATCCTTTGGTAATTTTGGCAGCAGGTGCCTTCCATAGTCGTCTTCTTTCCTCAAGTATGGGTTCATCGATCAAGAGTTCCAGCTGGTTAGCCGGAATACTAATTCGAATCAGATCTCCCTCTTCAACTAAGGCAATTACTCCCCCTGCAGCAGCTTCAGGAGACACATGGCCAATAGAAGCTCCTCTGGTGGCACCGGAAAAGCGTCCGTCAGTAATCAGTGCTACTTCTTTGTCAAGGCCCATACCGGCAATAGCTGAAGTAGGAGTCAGCATTTCCTTCATTCCCGGTCCGCCCCGGGGACCTTCATAACGAATAACGATTACATCTCCGGCTTTGATTTTTTTAATCAATATGGCTTCTACTGTTGCTTCCTCAGAATCAAATACACGGGCTGGACCTACATGTTCCATCATTTCAGGAGCTACCGCTCCTTTTTTTACCACAGCTCCCTGGGGAGCCAGATTCCCAAATAAGATTGCCAGTCCACCGCTCTGACTGTAAGGATCATTCACCGGCCGGATCACTTCATGATCCAGAACCGGAGTCTTAGCAATATTCTCCCCTACTGTTTTACCGGTTACCGTCATGCAGTTTACATCAATAAGATTTATTTTGTTCAACTCGTTGTAAATAGCCTGTACTCCTCCGGCATGATACAGGTCCTCCATATGGTGGCTGCCGGCAGGACTGATTTTACATAAATGTGGGGTTTCCTGGCTTATTTTATTAAACATGTCCAAATTCAATTCTATTCCTGCTTCATTGGCAATAGCCAGGAGATGCAGAACGGAATTGGTGGAACAACCGATAGCCATATCCATATGCACCGCATTATGAAAAGCAGCCTCGGTCATAATATCACTGGGTTTGATATCTTTATCTAATAATTCCATTATTTTTATACCAGCTTTTTTAGCCAGTCTGATACGCTCCGAATATACAGCCGGAATGGTTCCGTTACCGGGTAAGGCCATCCCCAAAGCTTCGGTGAGGCAGTTCATGGAATTGGCAGTAAACATCCCTGCACATGACCCACAGGTAGGGCAGGCATTTCCCTCCAGGCATTGCAGCTGCTCATTGTCCATCCGGCCCGCTGCCACTGCTCCAACTGCTTCAAACACCTGGGTAACACTGACTCTTTTGCCTTCTGACCGGCCGGCCAGCATGGGGCCTCCGCTGATAAATATAGCAGGAACATTGATGCGTGCCGCAGCCATTAACATACCCGGTACAACTTTGTCACAATTGGGTATGAACACCAATGCATCAAAAGCATGTGCAACAGCCATGATTTCCACTGAATCTGCGATCAGTTCGCGGCTGCCTAAAGAATAACTCATCCCCAGATGATTCATAGCTATTCCGTCACATACAGCAATGGTCTGAAATTCAAAAGGCGTTCCCCCGGCCAGTCTTACTCCCGCTTTCACTGCTTCGGCAATTTTGTCGAGATTGATATGCCCGGGAACGATATCGTTTTTGGAATTAACTATGCCAATCATTGGGCGGTTCAGTTCTTCATCGGTTAAGCCCAGGGCATTAAACAATGAACGATGGGGGGCTTTTTCCAGCCCCTGTTTTACCAAGGTGCTTTTCATGAGTTTTCTCCTCCTGAAAAATCGATTTTATCTATCTTTATTTAAAAATTATTGCTTCCGGTTCTTTGACTACTTCTCTGAAGCCTTCTAAAAGAGAAGCATATACCGGTCCCGGCTTTCCATCAGCAATCACCCGGCCGTCAACTTTCACCACTGGAATCAGCTCAGCCGCACTGCCGGTCAAAAATACTTCATCGGCGGTGAACAGCTCAAAACGGGTAAACATGGTTTCTTCCACCGGAATTCCCTGCTTTTTGGCTACTTTGATTACCTCATTGCGGGTAACACCTTCAAGTATGCCCATATAAACAGCAGGTGTTTTTAAAACTCCATTTTTCACAATAAATATATTGTCACCGGAACATTCAGCTACATAGCCTTCCTGATTAAGTAAAATTGCTTCTCCTGCACCAACCAAATTGGCTTCCATCTTGGCCATGATATTGTTCAGGTAATTCAGTGACTTGATCCGTGGGTTTACACCTTCAGGGCCATTTCTGCGGGTAGGCACGGTGATCACTGCCATTCCGGTCTGATATAATTCATCCGGATAAAGAGAAATAGAAGCTGCGATAACTACCACCGTGGGTACCGGACATTTCAGCGGGTCCAGGCCCAGGTCACCAATGCCGCGGGAGACAACCACTCTGATATAGCCGTCCCTTATATTGTTTTTGCGGCAGGTTTCCAGGATCACTTCCTTCATCTCTTCTTTGCCAATAGGTATTTCCAGATAAATGGCCTTGGCTGAATCATATAACCGATCAACATGATCCTGCAGGCGGAATACACTGTTATTATAAGCTCTGATACCTTCAAATACTCCGTCACCATACAGATAACCATGGTCAAAGACTGATACTTTGGCCTCTTCTTCAGGCACATACTTGCCGTCCATGTAAATAATTTGTCCCATCAATACCACTCCTTGTCAAAAATTTAACTCCCCAAATGCAATATAGTGTCCATTTTGTGGCTGCAAAATGGATATAAAAAACCTCTCGCCCAAATTCAGGGACGAGAGGAATTCTCGCGGTACCACCCTGCTTGTCGTTTAAGTAACGACCACTCGCAGCATTATGCCCAGTTTTTAACGGACCTGTAAGTCCGGCACCACCTACTAGATTAATATCTTTCAGATAGCAGCTCGAGGGCGATCTCCATATAAACGTTGTACCGGTTCCCACCATCCCGGCTCTCTGTAATCTAACCCTTTTATATGTTATTTCCTGTCATAGCCTGTTAACCTATTTAATTATTATATTAGTATAGGGAATGCCGCCTTAACTGTCAATAAGAAGTTTAATGTTTTTCTTCTTTTTTTTGTTCCAGTTTGCGAATATATTCATTTAAATTGATTCTGCGGCGGGATCCGTGATCCTTTTGCTTTATTTTTTTGAACATGCTCCACAACAGACGTTTCCCTTCTTCGGTCTGGCTGGCCTCGGAAGGGCTCATCCCCCTTAAAAAGCTTAAACTGGAATAATACCATTTATTCAGATACATTTCCTTCAATGCTTTTTCCAGTTCAGGATAATCTTTTTTTATCCCGGCGTTTAAAATATCAAAAATACTTTCCCGTTTAGCCTCCAGGCCATCAAATTCCAGATACTCCTGCATATTGGCTTCAAAGGCCTGCCTGGCAATTCTAAGATCATTTTCCCCAAAGGCAGATATGCTAAGCCAGTTGGCATCCAGCAGGTATTCGGCAAAAAATGCCGGCGCACCGCTTTTACTGTTGAATTGGTAATATACATGGTAATCAGCTGAGATTTCGATTGCCATATCCTGGAGTTTATCAAGGCATTGGGTTACTTTGCTTCTGTCTTTTACCATATAGCGGGCACTAATGAAACGCATTCCGTCATCAAATAAAGCTTCCTCATTATCATCACACAAAATATCTTCAAAATTAATGTACTGCCCGCCAATGTATTTATATGCTGTCAGCATATCAACCTTATAGGTCCCCAGTGAAATCACCGAGCTGTGGTATTCAGCACTTAGTAATTGATGTAATTCAGTGACTGTATCGGCATACTTGCTGATTATAACCAGCTCTTCGCCGTTATTGATCACAATATCTGCGATGACACCATTTATAAAAGTAACGCCCTGACTGTAGTCATCTTCCGTTTCTGTAATACGCATATGGACGCCGTAAGGAAGTTCCTCCATGCCGTGCAGGTTGTCGATTTTTTCCAGAGTATCAAACAATTCATCAATATCTACTATATAATATACCCGGCATAATACCTCAGTGGTAAAGGGATTGGTTTCGGACTCATGATGCAGGCTTTCCTGCTCCATTATTTTTAAATTATCAATATACCAATTTTTATGCCCGTCTTTATATAATTGGAAATTTAAGCGGCTGGCAGTAAGGCTGTTTTCTCTTGAAGTAACAGCATGGGCACTTACTTCGGCTATGTTCCCTGAGAAATTTACTTCCTGTGCATAAGCTTCCAGCAAAATAGTGCCGGGCCGCAGCAGATGATCCAATTTTTTTATCAACCCTTCTCCATCCAGAACCGGTTTATAGATCAATGCCTCCAGATAAGCAAAATCCTGTTGTTTTAACCCGTAAAAAAAACTGTTGACCAGCTGCCGGGGATTGAAACGGGCAGAAATTCTCCTGATCAGGCCTGCTTCATCAATACTGCCAGGCACATTATAAAAATCCAGATATTTTTGATAGAGATATTTTCCTAAAGCTGGTCGGCTCATATAACGAATATTGTTGGCATAAGCTTCTGAGATCAGGAAACAGGCTTCAGCAAAGCTGACTTCTACCATTTCAGACAAATAATCCCGATCCTGTTCATAATGATCAATAGCCATATTTTCCAACAGGAAGAAACTGTGGACACCATCGGGATTATAGGTTAAGTAAAAACATTCCACATGCAGACCCTTTTTTCCGGTAATCCAGGCAATATCCAGGGTAATTCTGCCGGTATGGCGGCTGCAGCTGGCAAAAGCTTTATAGAAAGTACCTTCGAAAATCGACGGTGCTGACACATCAAGTCCGGACATACGGTACTTTTCCAGAGCTTTGTCGCAGATCGCATTCATTTCTATACCATATTCCATTTTTAGAAGATAAAAAAAATCAACCATGCCATCCTGGTAAAAAGATGACAGGCTTTCGATGATATTTGGTTTTATATCAAAAGGCAATTCATCGACTAGTTCCAAAAGCTGAATACGACCTTCATTGTCATGTGCTAATTTGCTGATGTTATTGGCCAGTTCTTTTAAAGCCGGCTTGGGATACAGATATCTTTTTTTTCTCATTTAACCCCCTGTAAAAGTTAGTATTATTTTGATTTATCTTAATTAGATGTCATTACGGCCATCAATGTTCCCTGCTTGATTTATCAATCTTAAGTTATTGTAATGTATCAGCCTTTAAGGTACAAGCGCATCCCATGATAATTGGCAGCACTGCATAAAATATTTATTTTAAAGACAAATTAATACAGGTGATTAAATGATTGAAAAGATAATAGGTTTCATACTATTGCTGTTGTTGAGCGGAACTTTGCTATATCTGTTATTTACCAAAGTCGTCCCTACCTTAATGAACAAGAAATGATAATTATATCCTGATATATTTCTCTCCTTTTTGTATCAAAATATTAAAAAAAGGAGGGAAAAATTGTGACAAGATTCAGAACAACAGACGGCCAGGAAGATATGAAGCAAAAAATCCACTGGTTTGGCGCCATGGCTATTCCGCTGGCCTTTGTAAACGGTCTGTTTTTTGGCGGATATGCGGTAAGAAAAATCAGACAGTATTGGGAAGGCGGCCCTATGGACTAATACGATTTAAGAGATCAGTCATCACAGTGTGTACTGGTCTCTTTTTGCGCTTATTATTCTATGTTTCGAATATTCTTGTTATAAAATTATTTATCTTCCTTGCTGTTACTGATAAAATGGTATTAACAGTTCAGGGGGGAAGTGTTAAAAATACTTAAGCAACTGGCAGCAGGGGTTTTTTTGGTGGCTCCGGAAACCAAACCAAAATACCCTTATGCTAACTGTATGTACATTGATGACGATATTCCAGCTGTAATAGATCTTGGGGCTGGGGGGAGAGCTTTTCAGGCTATTGCAGGACCTAAGGTTCAAATCGCTTTG